>NZ_CALPCU010000006.1:0-90250 GCF_943193085.1 Vermiculatibacterium agrestimuris
GGCCGCGCCAATGGCGCGGCCCCTTCCTTCTGCTCTTATCCATTGTTGCCCATTTGGGTATCTACATCGGTCAAATACTCCGGCCGTACCGCCGGGACGTAATAGGAGGCATAGGTCTTAAGCCCCTGGGGCAGCCCTTCCGTCAGGGGGGCGATCTCTACCCAGAACCGGTAGTAGGGCATCCACACCGGATCATCTGCCCCGTTGGAGTAGATCAGCTCCACCCCCCGCAGGGCCTCCTCACCGGGAAACGGCTCCGGCTCCATGCTGTGATAGTCTCCAGAGAGCAAGGCCCTCCGGGCCTCCTCCTCCGTGCGCAGCGGGTAGTCTCCCAGCTTTTCCCCCACCAAGGTTTCATCGTGGATCCGAATGATCCAAAGTCCGCCGTCGCTGTCAGGGGAGAAACTGGCCGTACGCAGGCTGTAATTCACCAGATCCTCCGCGACGTCCCCAGCGGCATCGTAGAGACTGTACCAGGTAATGGGCCTCCCATCAAAGGTGTAGTCCACCGAGACGGCGGCCCGGGGCTCTTCGAAGTCCAGCAGAGCGGCGTACCGCTCTGCCAGATAGGCCAGGGTCTCCCCGGCCTGGTCAGGGCCGGTGTCAGAGAAGGTGAAGGAATAGCCCTCCGGCAGGGCCACCGAGGGTGCAAAAATGACCTCAATGGTTCCATTGCCGCAAGAGGTCACGGTCAGCCCCCCATCGGTTTGCCCCTCCAGGCGTACGAGAGTTCCCTCCGGAACATCGGGATCCCCATACACACCGGCCCTTTCCTCCTCCACATCCACGATCTTTACGCCCAAGGCCTGGGCGGCCTTTTCCATCCGGGCCGCCATCTCCCCCTCCGCCAATCCCCAGGGGGTACCGGAGGAGGTGTGGGTGGGGTGATCCCACACAGGCAGAGTCTCCGGCACGTCCACATCTCTTCCGGGGGAATCCGGGTACAGCTCACTCAGGTCATAGGCCATCAGGGCATAGGAACCGCCCGCGCCAGCCGTTGGGCCAACATTGGGCAGCAGAGGCAGGGGGTCAGGCGTCCCCGGGGAAACAGGCTCTCCCTTGGGCAAAAAAGCCAGCGCCAGCGCCGCGGCGCAGGCCAGGGCCGCAGCCCCCATCCAGGGGCTCCTTCGTCCCCGCCCGTCGCTGTGTGCCAAATCATCGTCGGGGGCCTGGCCCACCGCTTCAAACAGTTCTTCACGGGTCATAGATATCCCTCCTCGGTCAGGTGGTCTTTCAGCTTTTTTCGGACGCGCATAAGCCGCATGGAGACCTTCTCCCGGCTCATGCCGTATCGCCGGGCGATGGCGGCGGCGCTCTCCACGTAAAAATACCGCCGCAGGAAGAGATCCCGATCCAGGGCGGGGCGCGCCGCCAAAAACCGTTGCATGCTTTCGGCGAGCTCGGCGGCCGCCACGGTTCCTTCCACCTCATCCTGACCAGGAACGCACTCGCCCAGCTCTTCCAGCGCCAGAGGCAGCTCTCCGCCGCCCCGCCTTTGGGCAGAGCCCTTTCGCCAGCGGTCAAAGGCCAGGTTTCGGGTAATGCGGGCCAGAAAGAGCTTCAGCCTTTGAGGCCTCTGGGGCGGCATGGCATTCCACGCCTTCAGCCAGGTGTCATTGACACACTCCTCTGTATCCCGGGAATCGTGAAGGATGTTGTCCGCCACAGCGGCGCAGTAGGGGCCATATTTGGCCGCAGTCTCCCCAACCGCCCGCTGATCCCTGGCCCAGTACAGGTCGATGATGTCCCGGTCGTCCATTTGGTCTCCTCCTTGAAAAAGCCTTTTCACCAATAGAAGACGAAAAAAGAGGGGGACTGTAACAGCCCGTCCCTCTCTTTTCCCTTTTTTAGAACCGGGAGAACACAAACCGGCCGGACTCGGTCAGGTCATCCTCCGTCCAGCTCCCCGCCGGGGCCGTCCCCGGCTTGAGGGCGGCGGAGGTCTCGTTTTTGTCGCACAAAGACCAGTTGCACCAGCTGACGCCCCGCTCCCCCAGAAAGTCCAGCCACACCTTGCTCTCCTCCAAAAACACTCCGCCGCTGCCGTCGGCCCGGCTGGCGCCCCACTCGGAGACGAAGACGGGCAGGCCCGCCGCCATTGCCGCATCGATGCGCTGGCGCAGCTCCTGGCCGTGGGTACCGGCGTAGAAGTGGAGGGTGTACATCAGGTTTTCCCCCGCCACCGGGTCGGCGGCGGCCTGGTGGATGTCCTGGCTCCAGGTGGGGGAGCCGATGAGGATAACGCTTTTGGGGGCCTGGGCCCGGATGGCGGAGACCAGCCACTGGGCGTAGGGCTTCACGTTTCCCGCCCAGGTCACGTTCCCGTTGGGCTCGTTGCAGATTTCATACAGCACGTTGGGCGTGTCCTTGTACCGCTCCGCCGCCGCGGCGAAAAAGCTCTCCGCCGCCGCCACATTGGCCATGGGGTCTCCGTCGGAGAGGATGTGCCAGTCCAGAATGGCGTACAGATCGGCTTGGATGGCGGCGTCCACCGCGGCGAAGGCCCGCTCCGTCATGGCCTCCGGCTGGCTGAGATAGCCCCCCTCCCCCGTATACATGGCCACCCGGAACACGTTGGCCCCATAGGCCGCCGTGTTGGCCATGGCCTGGGCGGAGGCATACTGGCCGTACCACTGCAGGCCGTGGGAGCTCATGCCGTGGAGGACAATGGGCTCCCCCCGTGCATTGCACAGCTGGGTTCCAACGACCTGGAGCCAGCCGTTCTCCGTCACGCCTCCTTTGGCGGAGGGAACCGCGGGGACGGAAGGCCTCTCCGTCTCCGCGGGAGGCTGGGGCGTTACGCCTCCCGCGGCAGACAGGGCCCGCCGAAAGAGGGCGCAGGCCTCCGCCCGGATGAGGCCGTCCAGAGGGCGGAAGTTGCCCTCCCCGTCCCCGGTGACCACCCCGGCGGCCACGGCGGAGAGGGTGGTCTCATAGTAGCGGCCGTTGAGGGAGGAGAAGTCCTTCAGCCTGGCCGAGTCCCGGTTGAAGTCGTACCCGGCCCCGGGCAGGAGGGCCTTCATCAAGATCTTCACCGCCAGCTGGCGGGGGATGGGCTCATCCCAGCGCTCCCCGGTGGGGGGCAGCTCGTCCCAGTCGTACCAGCCGTTTTGAAGGGCCTGCTCCATGGCCGCCCCGGCCCAGTGATCCCCGGCGGAGGCGGGCTCCGCCCCGGCGCACCGGGCGGCGATGGTGACCAGCTGGGCGGCGGAAATGGTGTCCTCCGGGTGGAAGTTCCCGTCGGGGTAGCCTGTCAGCAGGCCCTTCTCCGCCATCTCGTCCACCACGGCCTCATACCACGCCCCGGCGGGCACGTCGGGGAAGGCGGCTCCCGCCGCCGCGCCCAGAAGCAGGGCCGCGCCCAAAAGCAGGGCCGCCACAGCCCGTAATGTTCCTTTCATTTTGTCATCCCCCTCCGCTGTGGGTCACCGCTTCACTCTTTCTGTCCCCCGGAAAAGGCCGCCAGGGCCAACATTCCCAGCAGGATACAGCCAAACTCTACATGAAGCTCAACGGCGCCGGTCTTCATCAGGGCGCTGTACACGGGGCCCCACTTGACCGTCAGGGGCAGGAGCAGCAGGAGCAGGGTCTCAACCAGGCCGGCGAGGAGAAAGGGGCCCCTCAATTTGCCCCCGGCGATGAACAAAATATATGCAAAAAGGAGGATGGGGAGGACGGCAAGGGCGATGTTCGCGCAAAAGGCGGCCCCCGCCCCCGGCAAATCGCGCTGGATACATTTCAGCGTGCAGTCCCTGACCCAGGGAGAAGCCACCAGCAGGAGAACAGGGCAGAGGAAAAACAGCAGTTTTTGGATGTGGGGCAATTCCTGGTTTTTCATCATAGTCGCCTCCTTTATTTGTCCTTTTTGAATTATAGCATCTGCGCCGCTTTTCCACAAGGCGGAGGGGCGCCTGATTCCTCAAGCGTCCCTCCGGTTTTTATTTCTTTCCTCTTCTTGCTCTCCATGCGGCGGCGCTGATGCCGAAGGTGACCGTGCTCACGGCAGTCAAAAGGACAAAAAGGGCCTTTACTGTCCACAAGGGAAGGCTGACCTCCGGGTGGAGCCAGCAGACCAGCCCATACAGGAGCACGGAAATCGCGGCCAGCCAGCAAAGGAGCTTCAACCGCCCCGGGGAACACTTGCGCAGCCGCTCGATGAGCCGGTGCCACAGGGGGAGCAGCTTTTCCAAGACAAAGACGCCCAGCCAAATTATAAGGGTAACGTCCACTACTTTGATGAAAAGATCCAGGTAATCCTCAAGAGCCAGTGTGATCATGCCCACACTCTATAAAAATAGTCATTACACGCAAATTCTGTATAATTTTTGTCAAAATAGTAATCGAGGTCTACCATACGGTAAAATTGTCCCAGTGTTTTATGAGAATATATTCTTTCGTATAAATACAGTGTTTTATATTCTTCATATTTGCTGTCTACCGCTACTGATATAATTTCTTGTGCGATTCTAAGGCATACTCCCGCAACACCGCAATATGTCATAAGTATGTACGAAAGTCCTTCGACCGTTAATTCCGAAATCTTTTTTTCCAATGCCAGATTTCTATATTGCGAAGAATATAGTTTGTTGTATTCGCTCTTTGTTCCATATGGGCAATTTTCCACATCAAGCCACCCGGTTCTTGGCTCTATATTTTGAGCATCTATGTTACGTTCTTCAAGTTCAACAATCGTTGCCACTTTTTCTCCGTTAAGAAAAATTTCATTTCCAATTCTCTCTGCAATTTCCGTTCCGCATGTAATTTTGACATAGTCAATCTCTCTATCGACTATGTGTTGCTCCATAACTGCAGTTTTTCCCAAAATATCACACTCTGTAATAGTCACATTTTCTTTCTGTGCTTCAGGCCTAATCTCCACTGCCACCGCCGGGACGGCCAGGCCCATACACATGGCCACGGTCAAAAGGATACTTACCAAACGCTTTTTCATCATTATACCCCTTTCTATATCTTACATCGATTGGCATGGTATGCGTGCGGGAATTCCCTCTGGATATATTTTACACCCGCACAGTGTATTTGTCAATTATAAATAAAAAACATTTTAAAATGGCTATTTTTTTATGCATTTTTATCATCTACACGTCAACCAACTGCCACTCATAACCAATCCCCCTTGACAGACGGGGCAAAAGCGGATAAAATCACAAAAGTGAAACGCAATGATGAGGACAAGTAACCCCCCAGCCCGCCCAGAGAGCCGCCGTTTTGGTGAAAGGCGGAGGGGAGGAGGGGCGAACACATCACCTCAGAGCGACGGGACTGAACTGAGAGGATAAGCCCCGGCGGGTGTGCCCGTTACAGCACGCACGAGTGCCGCACGTTTGTGCGGAACGGGAGTGGTACCGCAGAGGTCAGCGCCTTTGTCTCCTTTGGGAGGCAAGGGCGTTTGTTATTTCTGGAGATAATCAAAAAATTTTATAATATAGGAGAAATGAAGTATGGACTACAACAACACCATTCATCTTCCCCAGACGGACTTTCCCATGCGGGCGGGGCTTCCCAAGCGGGAGCCGGAGATGCTCTCCGCCATGGAGGCCAAGGGTCTCTACCACAAGATGGTAAAGCGTAACGAGGGCAAACCCCGTTTCGTCCTCCACGACGGCCCCCCCTACGCCAACGGCAACATCCACATCGGCACCGCCATGAACAAGATCTTGAAGGATATCATCGTGAAATCCCGAAACATGACGGGCTTCTGCGCTCCCTACGTCCCCGGCTGGGACACCCACGGCCTGCCCATCGAGACCGCCGTTCTCAAGGACAAGAGCGTAAAGCGGGAGGAGATGTCCACCGCCGAGTTCCGCACCAAGTGCCAGGAGTACGCCGAGGGCTACATCGCCCGGATGACCGAGCAGTTTAAGCGCCTGGGGGTGCTGGGCGAGTGGGAGAACCCCTACATCACCCTGAAGCCGGAGTTCGAGGCCAAGCAGATCGAGGTCTTCGGCAAGATGGCGGAGAAGGGGCTTATCTACAAGGGCATGAAGCCGGTCTACTGGTGCCCCTTCGACCAGACCGCCCTGGCCGAGGCGGAGATCGAGTACCAGGACGACCCCTGCACCACCATCTTTGTCAAATTCCCCGTCCGGGACGACAAGGGCAAGCTGGGACAGTACTGCGACCTTTCCAAGACCTACTTCGTCATCTGGACCACCACCCCCTGGACCATCCCGGGCAACTTCGCCATCTGTGTCAACGCGGAGTTTGACTACGTGCTGTTAAAGGCCCCCAACGGGGAGGTGTATATCCTGGCCCAGGAGCTGGCCCAGAGCGTGTGCAAGGCCGCCGGCGTCGACTACGATGCCTGCGAGGTGCTCTATACCTGCAAGGGCAGCGAGTTTGAGCTGATGCGTGCGACCCACCCCCTCTTTGACCGGGAGAGCGTCATCCTCTGCGGCGACCACGTGACCCTGGAGGCCGGCTCCGGCTGCGTCCACACCGCCCCCGGCTTCGGCGCGGAGGACTTCGCCATCTGCCAGGCGTACGACAAGGCGGGCAAGACCAACATCGGGGTGCCTGTGCCGGTGAACGCCAAGGGCATCATGACCGACGAGCGCTACAACGGCCAGTACTACGCCAAGGGAAACGACATGGTGGTGGAGGACCTGGAGAAGGAGGGCTTCCTTCTGTGCAAGGAGCAGATCACCCACTCCTACCCCCACTGCTGGCGGTGCAAGCACCCCATCATCTACCGGGCCACGGAGCAGTGGTTCTGCTCGGTGGACGCCATCAAGGACGCCGCCGTCAAGTCCTGCGACAACATCCAGTGGCACCCCGGCTGGGGCAAGGAGCGCATGGTGTCCATGATCAGCGAGCGCAACGACTGGTGTATCTCCCGCCAGCGGGTGTGGGGCGTGCCCATCCCCATCTTCTACTGCGACGACTGCGGCGCGGACATCGTCACCCCTGAGACCATCGCCCATGTGGCCCAGTTCTTCCGGGAGCACGGCAGCAACATCTGGTTTGACTCTGAGGCCCGGGATCTGCTGCCCCAGGGCTTCGTGTGTCCCAAGTGCGGCAAGGCCCACTTTACCAAAGAGACCGACATCATGGACGTCTGGTTCGACTCCGGCTCCACCTGGGCGGCGGTGGCCAACGCGCGGGACTATCTCAAATACCCCGCCGACCTCTATCTGGAGGGCGGCGACCAGTACCGGGGCTGGTTCCAGTCCTCCATGCTCACCTCCATCGCCTGCAACGGCGTGGCCCCCTACAAGCAGATCGTCACCCACGGCTGGACTGTGGACGGGGAGGGCAAGGTGATGCACAAGTCCCTGGGCAACGCCGTCTCCCCCGACGACGTTTTGAAGGAGTACGGCGCCGACATCCTCCGGCTGTGGGTGGCCTCCGCCGAGTACACCCAGGACATGCGCATCTCCCCGGAGATCTTGAAGCAGCTGAGCCAGGCCTACCTGAAGATCCGCAACACCGCCCGGTATATGCTGGGGAACCTCTCCGGCTTCGACCCGGACAAAAAGGTGGCCCCGGAGAAGATGGTGGGGCTTGACCGCTGGGCACTCCACCAGTTGGGCAAGCTGGCCAAGACCTGCCGGGCGGCCTACCACAGCTACGATTTCCACATCGCCTACCGGGCCATCTACAACTTCTGCGTGGTGGAGATGTCCAACTTCTACCTGGACATCATCAAGGACCGGCTCTACTGCGGCGACGACGCCGGCCGGGCCTCTGCCCAGACCGCCCTCTATACCATTCTGGACGGCATGACCCGCCTCATCGCCCCCGTGCTGGCCTTCACCTCCGACGAGATCTGGGCCGCCATGCCCCACGCCAAAACGGACAACGCCGAGAGCGTCCTCATGAACGACATGCCCGACTTCGACCCCGCCTTCGCCCTCTCGGAGGACGAGGAGGCGCGCTGGGCCAAGGTCATGGCCCTCCGGGACGATGTGAACAAGGCCCTGGAGCTGGCCCGGAGCGAGCAGGGGGTCAAGAAGAACCAGGACGCCGACCTGACCCTCACCTTCACTGCTGAGGGCTGGAAGGAGTTCGAGACCCTCCGTATGGACGAGGACGACCTGGCCGCCATCTGCATCGTCTCCGCTGTCACCGTGGCCCAAGGGGAAGGCGAGGGTTACAAGGGCGAGTTCTTCGATGGACTCACCGTCAAGGTGTCCCCCGCCGCCGGGGAGAAGTGCCCCCGGTGCTGGAACCACGACAAGCACATCGGCACGCCCGGCCACCACGCCGAGCTGTGCGACCGCTGCGCCCATGTGGTGGGCGGCAAGGACTAAAAAACGGCAAAAAAAGACCGTCCCTCCCGGGACGGTCTTTTTTATTTTTTCAGGTGATCTCGTAGTCCTTGCCGAACTTCAGATTGTCGAAGTCGATGCGGCGGGTGGGCGCGTCGTCCTCCTCGTCCTCGTCATCGTCCTCATCCTCCGCCTCGTCCAAGGGCTCGTCGTCCTCATCCTCCGGCTCGTGGAGGTGGACGACCCCCCGGCGCAGCTCCTCATAGAGGGGATCGTCCTCCAGGGGCTCGGGATCCGGCTCGGGAACCTCCTCCACGGCCCTCTCCACCGCATCGCCAATGGCCTCGGCGGCGCGGGCCACCGGGTCGGTCTTCACCGGGGCGGTGTTCAGCTTGGAAAGGCCGGCCAGATAGTCCATCTCGTGCTGGTAGAGATCCTTCAGCTTTGCCAGATAGGCGGCGGTGGCGTTCCGGGCAGCGGTGAGCCGGAGCTGCTCGCTCTCGGTCTCGGCGCGCAGCGCCTCGATCCGCTCCTGGGCCTCCCGCTCGGCGGCGGCCATGGTCTCCACCTTGGTCTTCTCCGCCTCCTTGACGATATCGTCAGCCATCTTCTGGGCGGAGAGGAGGGCCTTGCGCATCGCGTCGTCAGTGGAGCGGTATTCCTCCACCTTGTCCGCCAAGACCTTCATCTTGGCTTTCAGGGTGGCGTTCTCCTTGTACAGCGTGGTGTAGTCGGCAGTGAGCAGATCCAGGAACTCATCTACCATAGCCATATTGTAGCCGCCGAAGGACGCCTTGGCAAAGGCGTGCTCCGCCACCTCCTGAGGAGTCAGCATATGTATCCCACACTTTCTGTTTTTTAATAGAGGGCCATATCACGCTACACAGCGGGCTGACCGCACGGTCGCTTTCCCTCCGACTCAGGCCGGTCTCAGGGGTCCAGGGCCCCTTCGCTCGCCTTCGCTCCAGTCCAAGCTCCCTCGCAGCCCACTGCTCCGCGCTTAAAAGTAGAGCCCGTTATCCTCCAGCTCGTCCAGCAGGTTGCCCAGAATGTCCACATTGTAGGGGGTGATGATATAAGTGGACAGGGCCACCTTCTTCACCTTGCCCTCCTGGGCATAGGCGGCGCCGGAGAGGAAGTCCAGAATACGGCGGGAGACGTCCTTGCTGGTCTCCTCCATGTTCAGCACCACCGTGCGCTTCTCCCGCAGATGGTCGGCGATCTCGGCGGCGTTCTCGAAGCGCTCAGGCTTCACCAGCACCACCTGGAGCTGGGTGGTGGTGTGGATGTTCACCACCTTGTTGTTGCGCCGCTCCACCCGCTCGGTGCGCTCCGGGCGGTCGGTATCGAAAAAGCCCGCTGTATCCTGACGGGCAGCCTTGGCCCGGATCTCCGTCCGGTCCAGCCGGCCGGTGCCCATGACGTCGAAGTCCTCGTAATCCTCTTCCTCGTCCTCATAGGGGCGGGCGATCCGCTTGAGTTCATCAAAAAGTCCCATGGCTGGCTCCTCCTAAAGTAGATTCTATCCTCACTCTGCCTTTGGGCGCATGGGAGGCCGGGCGCCAAACAGGGCGGTTCCCACCCGAACCAGGGTGGCCCCCTCCCGAACGGCGTCCATGTAATCTCCGCTCATTCCCATGGACAGGCAGTTGACATCAGCTTTATTATCGCCTATTTTGGTTCTTATGTCAACAAAAAGCTGATACATTTCCCGGAAAAATCCACGGTTTCCATCTTCTCCCGCCACCGGCGGGATGGCCATGAGGCCCCGAAGGCGCACATTGGGCAGCTCCAGCGCCCTTTGCGCCAGCGCTATGACCTCTTGGGGGGCCACGCCGGATTTGCTCTCCTCGCCCCCCACATTGACCTCAAGGAGCACATCCTGGACAAGCCCCAGCTTGGCGGCCTGCTTGTCGATGGCCTCCAAAAGATGCTCCGAGCCCACCGACTCGATCAGATCGACCCGGCCCACCACCTTGTTCACCTTGTTGGTCTGCAGATGGCCGATAAAGTGGAGCTTGGCCCCGGCGTAGGCGTCGGCGTCCAGGTGGGCGGTCATCTCCTGCACCCGGTTTTCCCCGCACACCTCGATCCCGGCGGCGATGGCGGCGCGGACGGTCTCGTCGGTCTGCACCTTGGTGGCGGCCACCAGGGTGATCCCGGCGGGATCCCGGCCCACCTCCCGGGCTGCAGCAGCAATGTTCTCCTTCACTTGACGGATGTTTTCCTCCAAAGACATAGCCCATTCTCCTCTCTGTTTTCCGGGGGGCGCGCCCCTTACGCTACGATCTTTCCGTCCCAGATCTCCTCGCTGGCCACAATGACGGCGTCTCCTGCCCGAAGGGCCATCTTCTCCTCCTTGGTCTCGGCGTCCTGGCCCAGCACCGGCTCTACCAGGTAGAAATCCTCTCCCTGGGCCAGCACGCTGACGGGCTTTTTCTCCGCCTTGACGCCCACCTGGACGTAGACCACGCTCTGGCCCTCCTCCATCCGGACGGCGGCGGTGGGTACCCGCAGGCCCTGGCGCGCTTCAAAGACCAGCTCCACCGTCTGGCGGCGAAGGAGGGTCACATCGGAAAGGAATCGGTGGGAGGAGAGGATAACTGCCATTTGCCCCTCCTCCGGGGCGCTGATGCGCTCCACCGTCATATCCACCTCTCCCGCCCAGTCCCGGGAAAAGCGCACCGTGACCTGGCTCCCCTCGGTGAGCCGGCCGGCGTTCTCCTCGGACAGGGCGCAGGCAAAGTACCATGTGGTATCTGTGATCAGCTTGCCCAGGCTCTCCTCCCCCACGGGCAGGGCCTGATTCTCCAGCGAGGAGAGCTTAGAGGGGTTGAGTGCGTCCAGCCCGTCCGGGGTCAGGATGGCCTCGTAGCCATCCACCTGACCGGAAAAAATGCCGCTCTGCGCCACGGTGACCCGGCCCACGTCCTGGGTCTGGGCCCGGAGGCTCTCCATCTCGGCCTGGGCCGCGATCAGCGCGTCGGAGAGGGCTCCGGCGTCGCCGTAGCGCTGGGCCTGCTGGTAAACGGCGCTTTTAAAGGAAGAAGTCTGGCTCTCCAGGCGGGTGAAGTCCCCTGCGGCCACCGCGGAGCGGAGGGTCACCATGGCGTCCATGACCCGCTCCCGGGAGGTCTCCTCCTGGCCGCTCTCTCCCGCGGCGGCGATGGCCTGGGTGAGCTGGGCCGTCTCGGCCTGAAGATCCTCCAGCCGCTGGGAGCGCTCCAGAGAAAGCTGGTCGGCGTAGAGGTAGGCCACCGTGGCCCCCGCCGCCACCTTCTCCCCCTCGGCGGGGATCAGCCGGACGATGCTCCCAGAGCCGGAGATGGCCTGCTCCCGGCGGATAAGATAGCCGGTGGTCTCCATGGTGTCGTCCACAGAATAGGTATAGACCTGCACCGTGGGATAGGGATCCCGGAGCCCCCGCCAGGCCGCCCCGGCGAAGTAGGCCAGGATGGCGGCGAAGAACAGGAACATAACGATTCTGTTGAGAATGGCGCCTTGCTTCATAGGGATTCTCTCTTTCCTCTCCGAACCGGGGCGGCCTTATGTATCCGGTGTTAAATCGATCGGATGCGTTGGTACCACGGTGGAGATGGCGTGCTTATAGATGATCTGCTGTTTCCCGTCGGTATCCAGCACCACCACAAAGGAGTCGAAACCGGTGATCTTCCCCCGCATCTGGAAGCCGTTCATCAAAAACATAGTGACGTTCTCCTGGGCGCGGCGGGCACGGGCGAGGAACAGGTCTTGCAGGTCATTGGCTCGGGACATATGGAACATTCCTTTCTCTATTAGAATGTTACCATAATATACCAATTGCAGGTCAAAATCCGTCGATTTATGTCAGGAGCGTTTGAACTGTTTTTCCAGCTGTTTTTGGGTCAGCTCGATGGCTACGGGGCGGCCGTGGGGGCAGTACTTCACTTCCCCGGCCATGACGGCCCGGGCCACCCGCTCCAGCTCCTCCGTCCCCGACTTCCAGCCCCCCTTGATGGCCGCCTTACAGGCCATGGTGTGGAGAATGTCGTCCCGCCGCTCCCGGTAGCCGGTGGAACCGGTGAGGGCGAGTTTCCCGGCGATCTCGGTGAGGGTGGCCTCCACATCCCCCAGGGAGACATAGTCGGGCACCGCCCGTACCGCCAGGGAGCCGCCGCCGAAGTCGCTCAGGTCAAAGCCCAGCCGGTCCAGCTCCTCCTGGTGCTCCAGCAGCACCGCCGCCTCCTCCGGGGCGGGGGTGAAGACCACCGGGGTCAGAAGCGTCTGGGACATGGGCAGATAGTCCTCTGCGCGCATTTTGTCAAAGTTCATCCGCTCGTGAGCGGCGTGCTTATCGATAAGCAGGGCCTTGTCCCCCTGCTCCACGATGATGTAGGTGTGGAACAGCTCCCCGGCCACCCACCAGGGAAGCTCCTGTTCCTCCTCCAGTACGGGGACGGGGGGAATCGCAGGCGGGGTCGGCGCGGGCTTCTCCTCCGCCGGGGGAACGACCGCCGCCTCCCTCCTGGACGGCTGGGCAGAAACGGACGGGGCCGGTTCCACGGGAATGGGGGGCTCAAGCGCCGGCGGGGCGGGGACGGGCGCGGCCGAAACAGGCGCGGGCTTCTCCTCTGCCGGGGGAATGGCCGCCGGCTCTCTCCCGGGCGGCTGGGCCGGGACAGTAAGAACCGTCCCCGCTGTCCCTTTGTTGGTAAAATCGTGGAGGGGCAGGGAGGTCTGTTTCCCCTCCACAACGGCCTCTCCGGCCCGGCCCACCACCGCGGCGGGGCGGGACTTGTCCGTGCCCAGGGCGGAGAGGACGGCGTAGTACACCGCCGAGAAGACCTGCCGCTCGGCGCCGAACTTTACCTCCTGCTTGGTGGGGTGGACATTCACATCCACGCCGTTGAGCTTTACCTCCAGGTGGAGCACACAGCCGGGGAACCGGCCCACCATCTTCTGGTTGGCGTAAGCCTGCTCCAGGGCGGCCGTCATGGCCGCGCTTTTGACCCAGCGGCCGTTGACAAAGAAGAACTGGTTGCCCCTTGTGCCCCGGCAGCAGGTGGGCAGGGAGGTAAAGCCGGTGACTTTCACGTCCTCGCCGCTGCCGGAAACCTGGGTGAAGCCCAGGGCCATGTCCCGGCCCAACACGGCGTACAGTGCGCTGCGCAGCGCACCGTCTCCGGGGGTGAGCAGCTCCTGGGCGCCGTCCTTGATAAACTTGAAGGAGACCTCCGGCCGGGCCAGAGCCTGGCGCTGTACCACCGCCAGGCAGGCGGCGGCCTCCGCGGCGTCCTTCTTCATGAATTTCAGCCGGGCGGGGGTGTTATAGAAGAGATCCCGCACCAGTAGGGTGGTGCCCAGCGGGCAGCCCGCCTCCTCCTGGCCCTGGGGCTCACCCCCCTCCAGCGTGTAGGAGGTACCCAGGGCGTCCTCCTGGCGGCGGGTGAGGATCTCCAGCCGGGAGACGGCGGCGATGGCGGCCAGCGCCTCTCCCCGGAAGCCCAGGGTGCCGATGGCCTCCAGGTCGTATTCGTTTTTGATCTTGCTGGTGGCGTGGCGGAGGAATGCGGTGGGCACCTCCGACCGGGCGATGCCGCAGCCGTCGTCGGTGACCCGGATGAGGGTCATGCCCCCGTGCTGGATCTCCACGGTGACGGTCTTGGCCCCCGCGTCCACGGCGTTCTCGCACAGCTCCTTGACCACGCTGGCGGGGCGCTCCACCACCTCGCCGGCGGCGATGAGGTCGGCCACGTGGGGAGAGAGCTGCTGAATATGGGGCATACCGGTCGCCCTCCTTTCTATGTGGTAAAGAGAATGATAGCGTTGAGGCCGCCATGGAGCGCCACACCGCTCCACACGCTGCCGCCGTTGTCGTAGCACCAGGTGAGGGCCGCCGACATAGGCAGGTACAAAACCGCCAGAAGCAGGTAGCGGGGGTCGGAAAAGTCCAGGGCATACCGCCAAACCTGGGCCAGGGCGTAGAGGGGAACGCACACCAGATAGGCCAGCACCCGGCTGTACCCCCGCAGGTTCCCAAACACCAGGCCCCGGAAGAGCACCTCCTCCACCAGGGGGATGAGCAGGAGCACCAAAACCAGGGTGGGAACCGGAGCGGCGCCATACTCGGCGGCATACTGGGCGGCGATGGGGTCGGGCACCGGGAAGGGCAGGCTCACCGCCAGCAGGCGGAGTCCTCCCGCCAGGAGCAGTCCCGTTACCACGCCGAACAGGTTCTCCGGCAGCCAGCTGACAAGCTCCTCAAAGTCCTTTTTCAAAAAGCTCCAGAACAAGAGCAGGGACAGGGTGAACAGCAGGGCGTAATAGAGGACGTTGGCCTCCGCCACCAGGGGCTCCCCGTCCCCAGAGATCACCCGCTGGGCCCAGGCGTTCAGATAGGGGAACACCAGAAGGTAGAGGGCGAAGAACACCAGCCCCCGGCCCCGCTCAGAGGCGGTCATTTTTGTTTTCCAGCTCCGGCGGAACATCGCACGTCCCCCTCCTTTCTCCCTGTTTTACAGTTCTTTTTTCCACTGGTAAATGAGGTTCATGGCCTCGATGGGGGTCAGGGTATCCACATCCACCGCCCGGAGCTTGTCCGCCAGGGCCATGGCCCCCATATCCCCCAGGGACAGCTGGCTTTCGCCGCCGTCGGCGGTCACAGCCGGGGCGGGGATCCCCTCCGCCTCCAGCTGGGCCAGGATGGTCTTTGCCCGGGAAATGACCTTGTCGGGCACCCCCGCCAGCTTGGCCACCTCGATGCCATAGCTGGCCGCCGCCGGGCCGGGGACGATCTTGCGCAGGAAGAGGATATCGTCCTTTTTCTTCCTGGCGGCGATGTTGTAGTTCTTCACGCCGCTGATCTCCCCCTCCAGCACCGTCAGCTCGTGATAGTGGGTGGCGAAGAGGGTCTTGCATCCCAGCCGCTTTTTATCCGCGCAGTATTCCAGCACCGAGCGGGCGATGGCCATGCCGTCGTAAGTTGAGGTGCCCCGGCCGATCTCGTCCAGGATGAGAAGGCTCTTGGCCGTGGCGTTTTTCAGCAGCTCCGCCACCTCGGTCATCTCCACCATGAAGGTGGACTGTCCCGCCGACAGGTCGTCGCTGGCGCCGATGCGGGTAAACACCCGATCCACAATGCCGATGCGGGCGGACTTGGCGGGGACGAAGGAGCCCATCTGGGCCATGAGGACAATGAGGGCCACCTGGCGCATATAGGTGGACTTGCCTGCCATGTTGGGCCCCGTGATGATGGCGCACAGGTCATCCCTGCCGTCCATGTGGGCGTCGTTGGGCACGAAAAGGGCGGTCTTGGCCGCCTTTTCCACCACCGGGTGGCGGCCCTCGGCGATGTCGATCACGTCGGAGAGATCCACCTGGGGCATACAGTAGCCATTCTCGGCGGCCACCCGGGCGAAGGAGCACAGCACGTCCACCTGGCCCACCGCCGCCGCGGAGCGCTGCACATTCCCCACCTGTTCCGCCGCCGTCTGGCGTACCTGGCTGAACAGCTGGTACTCCAGCGCGGTGAGCTGATCCTGAGCGGTGAGGATGGTGTGCTCCATCTCCTTGAGCTCAGGGGTGATATACCGTTCGCAGTTGACCAGGGTCTGCTTGCGGATGTATGTATCGGGAATGGGCACGGTGTTGGCCTTGGAGACCTCGATGTAATAGCCAAAGACCTTGTTGAACCCCACCTTCAGCCGCTGGATACCCGTCTTTTCCTTCTCCTGGCGCTCCATGGCGGCCACCATGTCCTTGCCGCCGGTCAAAATGCTTCGGAGGCGATCCACCTCGGCATTGTAGCCCTCCCGGATAAAGCCGCCCTCCCGAACGGAGAAGGGGGGCTCGTCCACAAAGGCGGCGTCGATGCGCGCCCGAAGCTCGGACAGGTCGTCCAGGTTCTCCCGCAGAACGCCCAGCAGGGAGGAGGGGAAGGGAGTGAGAAGGCCGCGAAGCTCCGGCAGCTTTCCCAGGCCCCGGGACAGGCTCACCAGATCCCGGCCTCCGGCGGTGCCGTAGACCACCCGGCCGATGAGCCGCTCTAAGTCGGTGATCTCCCGCAGGGTACGGGCAAGCTCCTGCCGGGCCACGGAGTCGCTGACCAGGTCGCCCACCGCCCCCTGGCGCTTGCCGATCTGCACCGGGGAGAGAAGGGGCCGCTCCAGCCAGGCACGGATGAGCCGGTGGCCCATGGGCGTGCAGGTCTTGTCCAGCACCCACAAAAGGCTCCCTTTTTTCTCCCCGCCCCGAAGGGTCTCGGTGAGCTCCAGGTTCCGCCGGGCGGTGAGGTCCAGCTCCATAAACTCCCCGGTGGTGTAATAATTCACCTCAGACAGGTGGGAAAGGTCGGTCTTTTGGGTCTCATAGAGGTAGAGCATGAGGGCGCCTACCGCCCGCTCCACCCCGCTGCCGGGAAGGCCGTGATCCACACCGAACTGCTTTTCCACCGCGGCATGGGTTCGCTCCGGGTCAAAGCCGGCACGGTTCCCCAGCTCCACCCGGCAGTCCAGGCGCTGGGACAGGAAGAGCTTCAGGGCCTCGTCCTCCGCCGCCTCAGGGGAGAGCAGCACCTCCCTGGGGGAGAAACGGCCCAGCTCGTTTTCCACGTGCTCCCGCCAGCCGGGGCCGTTAAAATCGGTGGCGGAGACCTCTCCGGTGGAGAGATCCGCAAAGCACAGTCCCGCCCCCTCTACCTCCACACACAAAGCGCACAGGAAGTTGTTCTTCCCCTCCTCCAGCATGGTCTCCTCAATGACGGTACCGGGGGTGACGATGCGGATGATCTCCCGCTCCACCAGCCCCTTGGCCGTGGCGGGATCCTCCATCTGCTCACAGATGGCCACCTTATAACCCCTGGCGATGAGCCGGGAGATATAGGCCTCGGCGGCGTGGTAGGGCACGCCGCACATGGGAGTGCGTTCCTCCGGGGGCAGGGCCCTGTCCCGGCTGGTGAGGGTGAGCTCCAGCTCCTTAGAGGCCACCTTGGCATCCTCGTTGAACATCTCGTAGAAGTCCCCCAGCCGGAAAAACAGGATGCAGTCCGGATGGTCGGCCTTGATCTTATGATATTGGAGCATCATGGGGGTGCCTTCGGGCATGACGGCCACCTCTTTTTCTTTATTTCAGCCTGTACTCTCCGAGCACGAGCTGTCCGTAAGCGGCCTAGCCGCTAACGGACAGCCTGCCCCAGAGCGACCAGGTGTTGGCGCCTGTGATCTCAATGTCCCGGTATGTGCCGATCAGGCTCTCCTCCCCCGCCTCTACCCGCACCAGGCGGTTGCCCGGGGTGCGGGCGGTGAGGGCGAAGCCCTCTTCGGCGCATGTCCCGTCCACCAGGCAACGGACGGTCTTTCCGATATACGCGGCGTGCTTTTTCGCCGAGATGGCGTTCTGGGCGTCCACCAGGCGCTGGAAGTTGGCCTTCTTTTCTGCCATGGGTATGGGGTCGTCCATCTTTGCAGCCGGGGTACCCTCCCGGGGGGAGAAGATGAAGGTGAACAGGGCGTCGAAGCCCACCTCCTCCACCAGAGAGAGGGTATCCTCAAACTCCGCGGTGGTCTCCCCTGGGAAGCCCACGATCACGTCGGAAGTAATGACCACATCGGGGATCTGCTCCCGCAGGGCGCGCACCTTCTCCAGGTAGCCGGAGCGGTCATAGATCCGGTTCATGGCTTTGAGCACCCGGTCATTGCCCGACTGGAAGGGCAGGTGGAACACGGGGGCCACCTTCTCGCACCGGGCCATGGTCTCAAACAGCTTCTGGGAGGCGTCCTTGGGGTGGGAGGTCATAAACCGGATGAGAAATTCCCCGGGGATGGCGTTCACCGCCTCCAAAAGGTCGGCGAAGTCCATGTCCAGACCCAGATCCTTCCCGTAGGAGTTCACATTCTGGCCCAAAAGCGTGATCTCTTTATATCCGGCCGCCGCCAGCTCCCGGCACTCCGCGAGCACATCCTCCGGAAGCCTTGACCGCTCCCGGCCCCGGACGTAGGGGACGATGCAGTAGGTGCAGAAGTTGTTGCAGCCGTACATGATGGATACCCAGGCCTTCACCCCGTTCTGCCGCTCTACGGGGATGCCCTCGGCGATGGAGCCGGGCTCGTCGGCGTTTTCAAACACCCGGCCCCGCCTCGTCAGCACCCGGTAGAGAAGCTCCGGGAATTTCCACAGGGCGTGGGGGCCAAAGACCAGATCCACATGGCGGTAGGACGCCCGGATCTTCTCCGCCACCCCCGGCTCCTGGGCCATGCAGCCGCACAGGCAGATGATCTGCCCCGGGTGCCGCCGTTTGGCGTGCACCAGGGCGCCCACATTGCCCAGTACCCGGTCCTCGGCGTGCTCCCGGATGGCACAGGTGTTGATGACAATGACGTCAGCGGCGTTCTCATCCTGGGTAAAGCCGTAGCCCATGCTCTTGAGATAGCCCCGGATACGCTCGGAGTCCGCCTCATTCTGCTGGCAGCCATAGGTATCCACATAGGCAAGGTGCTGCCGGGCCTTGACGGAGAGAAGCTCGGCGGTCTTTTCGCAGAACTCTCTCTGGCGCGCCACATCCTGCGCCGGGACGCGCTTCGTCTGCCGCTCCATGGCCATCCCTCCCCTTTTCTCCGTAATTCCTTAACTAAAAAAGCATACCATTTTTCCGGGAGAAATTCAAGGCGGGGGCGCGCTTTTCGGGAAAAGATTTTCCCCGGGCGGAACCCCCCTGGTAAAAAGAAAAGCCGCCCGCGGAGCAAAGTCCGCGGGCGGCTTTTATCTTTTTCCAGATAAGCTCAAACGTGGATCCCGGCCAGGAAGCCCTCCCGGATATTTTTCAGACCGTTCTTCCCGTCGTGGGCGTCCCCCGCCGCGATGAGCGGGATGTTCAGCGCGGCCAGGGCGTTCTCCAGCGTCTTGTCGCTGCGAAGGCCGGCGGCCAGCACCACCGTATCGGCGTCCAGGGTGAGCATTTTGTCTTCCTGGGTCAGGCGGACATAGTCCGCGCCGATCTCCGTGACCTTGGCGCCGGTATAGATCGCCACATGGTACTCCTCCAGATCCCGCTTGAGGAAGAGGGTGGGGCTGGGCTCTCCGTCGGCAACGATGCGGGGCAGCATCTCCACGATGGAAACCTGCTTTTTCCGCGTCTGGGCCAGGTAGTTGGCCGTCTCGGCGCCCACCAGGCCGCCGCCGATGACCACCACCCGCTTGCCCACCTCGCACCGCTCCAGCAGCACATCCTCCGCCTTGACCACCTGGGGGCCGTCCACGCCGGGGATAGGCGGCACGGCGTCGGCGCAGCCGGCGGCCAGAATGATGGCGTCGGGCTTCCACTGGGCCGCCTGCTCCGCGGTGACGGCGCAGTTCAGCTTCACCTCCACGCCGTACTTCTCCAGCATAACGCCCTGCCAGGCCAGGAAGGAGTTGTATTCCGCCTTCTTCGGCGGGATGGCGGCGGCGATCCAGCGGCCGCCCAGCCGATCCGACTTTTCACACAGGGTGACCTTGTGGCCCCGCATGGCGGCATAGATGGCGGCCTCGCAGCCGGCGACGCCGCCGCCGATGACCAGCACCTTCTTGGGTGTGGCGGCGGGGAGGATCTCATCCTCATGGGCGTGGCCGGTAAGGGGCCGCACCATGCAGGTGAAGGGCTCCAGCCGGCGGTTCTGACCCAGGCAGCCCTGAAGGCAGCCGATGCAGTGGGCGATCTCCTCCTCCCGGCCCTCCCTGGCCTTGTTGGGCAGGTCGGGGTCGGCGACGGAGGCGCGCATCATGGCCACAAAGTCGGCCTTGCCGGCGGCCAGGACGCTGTCGGCAAGCCCCGGCTCGTTGATGCGGCCCACAGCGATGACGGGCACATCCACCACCGCCTTGATGGCGGCGGCGTTGTCCACATAGAGGGCGCGGGGGGCCTCCACCGGGGGGATGATGGCGTAGTTGGCCTCGGTGGTGCCGTTGGAGCAGTCGATGGCGTCCACCCCCGCCTCCTGGGCCGCCCGGGCGATGACCCGGCTGTCCGAAAGGGTGAGGCCGCCGGGGGCATAGTCCACGATAGACAGCCGCACCAGCAGGGGATAGTCCTCACCCACGGCCCTGCGGACGGCGGCGACGACCTCCGTCATAAAGCGGCAGCGGCCGCGCAGGGAACCGCCGTATTTGTCGGAGCGCTTATTGGTATTGGCGGAGAGGAACTGGTGGATGAGGTAGCCGTGGGCGCCGTGGAGCTCCACGGCGTCGTACCCCGCCTCTTTGGCCCGGCGGGCCGCGGCGGCAAAAGCCGCCGTCAGTTCCCCGATCTCCTCCACCGTCAGCTCGGTGGGTGTCTCCGGGGTAAAGGGGCTGCCCACGGCGGAAGGGGCCTTGGGCGCCGCGCCGTTGAGGGCCCGGGGGGCCAGCCGTCCGGCGTGGTAGATCTGGGCGCAGACCTTGCTGCCGGCGGCGTGGATGCGCGCGGTAAAGGCCCTGTGGCTGGCCACCTGGCCGTCGGCCCACAATCCGGGCAGGCAGGCGTAAGTCTTGCAGGTGGGAAGGATGGGGATATCCTCAGTGATGAGCATGGCCCAGCCGCCCCTGGCCTTGTCTTCATGATAGCGGATAAACCCTTCGGTGGTGTTGCCGTCACTGCCCGCCAGGCGGGTGACGGCGGCGGGGACGATCATGCGGTTTTTCAGCTCCATGTTACCCAGCTTCGCCGGAGTGAACAGGTGAGTATACATGATGGCAATACCTCCGTCAGAATCACATCATGAAGACCTTGTAGGCCGCGCTGCTGTCCGTCAGGATCTTTTTCAGCTGCCCCTCGCCCCGGAGATAGGTCAGCGCCATCTCCTTGCAGTACCAGCGGCCGTCGATCTTCACATACTTGTTGTCATAGTGGGCCCGGCCCACAAACTCGCCGCCGTGCTCGGAGTCGTACAGGTCGTCCTCCAGGGCCCAGTGGGCGATGGCGGTGTCGGGGCCGGTGATCTCCACCCAGTGGTGGTGGCCGTGATGGCTGGAGATGACCTTGGGCCCAAATTTGCCGCTGATGATCTTCACCATGGTCTCGGCGCCCTCATAGACGCCGCCGGTGGTCATGTTGCGGAAGACGAAATCGTCGGTGAAGCACTTGCGGAAACCCACCCAGTCCTTGGCGTCCATCAGATCCCAGTACTCGGCCTGAAGCCGCT
Organism: Vermiculatibacterium agrestimuris; assembly: GCF_943193085.1. Taxonomy (NCBI): domain Bacteria; kingdom Bacillati; phylum Bacillota; class Clostridia; order Eubacteriales; family Oscillospiraceae; genus Vermiculatibacterium; species Vermiculatibacterium agrestimuris. The sequence goes on from NZ_CALPCU010000006.1 coordinate 21,362, forward strand.
CGACGGCTTTAATGTCCTCCAGCTTCTGGATGCGCGCTTCCAGCTCTTCCAGTGTTGCCATAAAGATTCTCCTTTTTTATAAAACACGGCCGCCTCCGGCGCAGGCTTCGCCGGCGCCTGCCAAAACATAATTTCTCAGTCGGAGAGCACCTGGGGCCGCATGTTGACGCCCTTGAAGGAGGTATAACCGTCGTCGGCGCAGACGGTGGTGCCGTTGACGGCCTTGGCCTCAGGAAGGCTCATGAGATAGATCACGTCGGCGATCTCCTCGGGGGAGACCACACGGCCCTTCATGTGGAGCTTGCCGCCGTACTCGATGGCCTTCTGATCCATCAGGCCCGTGTCCACCCAGCCGGGGGCCACGGACAGCACCCGCAGGCCCTGGGGCGTCAGCTCCTTGGCCAGGGCCTGGGTCACCATCTTGATGGCGCCCTTGGAGGCGTGGTAGCCGATGGCCTCGGAGTTGGCCATGAGACCGCAGATGGAACCGACGTTGATGATAACGCCGGTGTGGCGCTTGACCATTTCCTGGGCGGCATAGAGGGCCATGTTCAGGCTGCCCATCAGGTTGATGTTGATGACCTTCATGGTGTCGTCCAGGTCTCCCTCCAGGAAGCTCTGGCGCTTGCCGGTGATGCCCGCCACATTGGCCAGCACGTCCACCTGGCCGTACTTCTCCACCGCCAGCCGGACGGCGGCTTCACAGTTGGCGCGGTCGGTGATATTGCACAGGCTGAAGCTGACCTCACCCAGGCTCTCCAGCTCGGCCATGGCGGCGTCGATCTTCTCCTGGGTGTCCACACTGGCCACTACCACGCAGTAACCGTTTTTGAGGAACTTCTTGGCGGTGGCCAGGCCGATGCCGCTGGTGCCGCCGGTAATGATCGCGACCTTCTTCATCATGATATCTCCTTTTTCCTCGTATTTTTGCCCATCATTAAATGCCGCTTACCGCAGCTGCTTTCCAAACTCATAGGCCCGCTGTAAATGGGGCGTTTTTTCAATGCACCGGGGAAACGCGCTGCCTCCGCAGCCCCCGGCGGCAAGGAAGCCCAGATCCGTCCAGCGCATATACTTCACCAGCCGGCGGTAATAGTGCTCCACCAACTCAAAGGCCCAGAAGTGCCGGTCGGAGTCCGCGCCGGTGATCAGCATGGCGCACTTCTTGGCGGGGTACAGGAAGTAATATCCCTTGGGATCCTTCTCTCCGATGGAGTAGAGCCGGTCGATAAGGGCCTTGAGCTGGGCGCTGATCCCCCAGAAATAGAGGGGGGTCGTCCATATTACGGCGTCACAGGCGGAAAACGCTTCGGCAAAGAGGTGGAAATCGTCCTTCTGCACGCAGGGGATGCCTTTGGTGCAGGCGTTGCAGCCCAGGCAGGGCCCGATCTTGAGCTTGCCCAGGTGGAGCTTTACGGCCTCATGGCCCGCCTCCTGCGCCCCTTTGATAAAGGCGTCCGCCAGCTGTTCCGTGTTTCCGCCCACCTTTCCCGCGCCGATGACGACACACAACTTCATCTCTCACGCATCCCTTTCCTGTGCTTTGCGATAATAGAGGACTCCGTCCTCCACTTGAAATTCCAGCGCCCCGGTATCCTCCAGGTAGTTCAGCGCCGCGGCGGCGAAGCGGCTGATCATGCGCACCCGGGCCTTGTCCACCCGGCGGCACCGCTCCCTTATCATCAGGGCGGTGACCTCCTGGCGGCTTTTCCAGTCCTTCAAAAAGGACAAGACCCACTCCATCTGGCCCAGAATGGCCTCCCGGTTCCGCCGGGCCAGGGTCTGGACGTCCTCCACCACGTCGCTGTGGGCCAGGATATAGGCGCGGAAATCCGTAGTACAAAGTCTGTCGATACTCCGCAGGGTCTCCCGCCAGTCCTGGCCGAACAGAAGGCTGGTGGCCTCCAGGTCGGCCTCGCCCATGAGCAGGTCTCCCACGTAGGCCACCTCGTCCGGGGTCACATAGCCCCAGTGGCAGTGGGAGTGGCCCGGCAGATGGAGGATGGTAAAGGTGGCCTCGTCGATGGTGACCGTCCCCGTCTCGGTGGGCAGGGTGTGGTCGGCCCGGCAGACCATATAGGGGTAGGTCGCCTCGATCTCGCTGACGCTGTTGGCGTAGAAGCAGGCCTGGAGGGTCAGGGGGGTCTGGGCGATGCCGGCGTCGTAGGCGGACATGTAGACCTCCGCCCCGTAGGCCGTTCGGAACCGGGTGTGGTTGCCCACATGGTCGTAATGGACATGGCTTGTCAAAATGGCCCGGACGCGCAGCCCCTCCGCCTCCAGCGCCGCCTGGATCTCGTCCCCCTCGTGGGGAAAGCCGGAATCCATCAGCACGATCTCCCCGCTTTTCAGCTTGTAGAAGGGGATATGCATACTGCCGGTGACGATGCAAAAGGTGCTACCGCAAACTTGCTTGATGCTTGCCATGCTCTGTCCCCCCGTTACTGCGGTACGCCGAACATCTCTTCTGCCATCTGCCGCAGGCGGAATTTCTGGATCTTCCCCGTGGAGGTGCAGGGCCATTCCCCCTCCTTCAAATAGACGAAATACTTGGGCACCTGGAACCGGGCCAGATGCTCCCGGCAGTATTCCTCCACCCCGGCGCGGTGCTCCGGGGTGTCCTCGTGGAGCTGGATAAAGGCGGTGCCCACATAGCCGTGGCGGTCGTCCCGGATGCCCACCACCTCCGCATTGTTCACCAGGGGGCAGTTGCCCATCACATCCTCCAAAAACTTGGGGGAGACATTCTCGCCGTTGATCTTGTACATGTCGTCCACCCGGCCGCACAGGACAAGGTAGCCCTCGCTGTCGAAATAGCCGCAGTCCCCCGTGCGGAACCAGCCGTCGGGGGTGAAGGCCCTGGCATTGATCTCAGGCCGCTCATAATAGCCCTTGGTGACCACCAGGCCCCGGCACCACAGCTCTCCCGGTTCTCCCGGCTTACAGGGCAAGCCGGTCTGCTGGTCGGTGACCTGGTATTCCAGCTGACATCCGCCGTATTCAGGCGCTCCGGCGCAGCCGCCCTGGAGAAGGCGGCCCACCCGGCTGCGGAGAATGTCGTCGCTGTCCGTGGGCCGGGTCTGCATGGACGCGCCGCAGACCTCGCTCATGCCGTAGCCGGTAATGAGGTCGGAGATCTTCAGCGCCTCCCGGATCCCGGGCCAGACCCAGGCGGGACAGACGGCGGCAGAGCAGTAGACAGCATGGAGCTGGGGCAGCTCCATGGGGTTTTCCTCCAAGTAATGGATAATAGCCATCATCTGGGACGGGACACTGAGGATGTCGTTGGCCCCGCTTTGGAGCATAAATTGCAGGGCGGGCTGGGCCCGGAATTTTCCGCTGTGGAACAGCACCGCGCCGCCCACCAGGATGCAGGCCAGCAGCCCCTCCACATAGCCATAGCAGTGGATCATGGGCAGGGGGACGAACACCCGGCGGCCCCGCTCAAAGCCCCGGTTGATGCAGCTGGCAAAGGCGCTGCGCATCAGCATATCGTGGGTCAGCAGCACCCCCTTGGGGGCGCTGGTGCTGCCGGAGGTATAGATGATGTCGCAGATCTCGTCGGCGTACTGCTCTCCCTGGCTCTCCGGCAGCTGTGCGCCCGCCCCGGCGGAGAGAAAATCCGCCCAGGCCGTCACGGGGATGTCGGTCTCACAGCCGATCCCCGGCAGGGCCACCACACCCTCCAGCGCAGTCTCCACTCCAGAGCGCTTAACAGGGCGCCCCGCCAGGAAAAACCGGGACCGGGACTGGCTCAGGATATACCCCAGCTCCTTGGGGCCCAGGGCCGCATTCACCGCCACCTTCACCGCCCGGACGGCGGAGAGGGCCAGGGCGATAAACACCTCGATAGGCGAGTTGCCGATCTGAACGGCCACGTGATCCCCCGGACGCACACCCAGGGCCACCAGCGCCCGGGCCACCCGGAGGGTCTCCTGGCGGGTCTGCTCGTAGGTGTAGGTTCCCTCGTCCTGCGTTACGATGAAGTCCTGGTCGGGGACCCGCTTCGCCGTCGCCAAAAAGAAATTCCAGACTGTCTTTTTCTCCCAGGTTGGGTAAAGCTCTTCCAGCTGCGCCAACCGCTCTTCTTTTAAGCCTTTCATACGCAAACTCCCATATGGCGAGCCCAAAGGGTCATCGCCGCCTTTGAAATGATACATACCGCGGCGCGCAAAGCGCGTAAACGCGTAAAATAGTAAGGGCCCTGCCAAAATCGAGCTCCTTTGACAGTTACTCTCTTCCGGCAGAGCCCTTAGATGTTTTTAACGTTCAGCGACTCGTTTTTTGCAGGTGATCCCGCTGTTTAGACTCCGATCGGGTACATAATGGAGGCCAGGATGATCGCGAAGATCAGGGTCACGATGGCCAGGCCAACGGTGATAAAGCCCAGGTAGCGGTAGCCTTCCTTATGGGTCAGGCCGCAGCAGGCCAGCACAGTGACCATGACGCCGTTGTGGGGCAGGGAGTCCAGGGTGATGCAGGCGGCAGAGGCGATCTTGTGGAGCACGCCGGGGTTGACGCCCATCTCCAGGTACTTGGGAGCCAGGGTGTCCAGAGCCAGGGTCAGACCGCCGGAACCGGAGCCGCAGGCGCCGGCCAGCAGGGAGGTGGCGATGGAGAAGGAGATGAGGGGGTTGCCGCCCATGCCGGTGGCGATGCCCACGATGGTCTCATAGCCGGCAGTCAGCTTGGCCACGCCGCCGAAGCCCACCACAGCGGAGGTGGCCACGATAGCGCCCATGGCGTCGGCCACGCCGCAGTTGAGGATCTCCACCTTGTTGTCGATCTTTTTCCAGTAGAGCACGGCCACAGAGACCCAGCCGGCCAGCAGGGTGTAGAGCACGTCGATGCCGAAGAACAGGGGGATGACCACGATGCACAGGGGGATCAGGGCGATAGCGCCGTTGCCGTGCTCCTTGGCCTCGTACTCAGCCATCATCTTCAGGGTGGCCTCGTCAGCGTCGAAGCCCCAGCCGTTCTTGCGGGCCCGCTTCTCTTCCCACATCATGTAAGCGGTGGAGATGAGGAAGAAGAAGGCGGCGATAATGGCGGAGTAGACAGGCAGGATGGTGGGGGAGGTGCCCAGGTACTTCACGGGAATGTTATTGACCACAGAGGGAGCGCCCGGGCCCAGGTTGACGGCGGTAAAGCAGCCCGCGGCCACGATACCGGGGATCATCTTGCGGGGCAGGTCGGCCTTCTTGAACATGTTCAGGCAGATGGGGTACATGACGAACACGATGACGTAGCAGCTCACGCCGCCGTAGCCCAGGATCAGGGTGACCAGGCACAAAAGGGGCACAGTGTACTTGGTGCCCAGCTTGGCGGTGAGCATGTTGGCCAGATCCTCAGCGCCGCCGCCCAGCTGCATGGCCTTGCCGAAGCTGGCGCCCAGGAAGATCAAGGGCCAGTAGCTGCGGATATAGCCCACGAAGGCTTCCATGTAATCGGTGGTCAGGCAGGTATACACGTTCAGGCCGGACAGGGCGGCCATCAGGCCGGTACAGACCAGGGCGGAGACCGCGATGTTGACCCGCTTCCAAATCAGCAGCACCAGAAGTGCCAAGGGAAGGACGATTGCCAGGATACTAAGCATGTTTGTTTCCTCCTTGTTTGTTTGGTTTTCTCTCTTTCGGTTGTGGCGTCTCTCTAATGAATCTCTGAAACGTTATATTGCTTTCTTGTCCAGTCTCTTGGCCAGGAAACACAGGAAAGCGGCCAGAAGGCTGCACACGGCAGCAAAAATGAAGGCTCCGGAATAGCTCCCGCTGGAGTTCCGGATGGAGGTGGCCACGTTGGGCCCCACGATGGAGGCGATGCCGTAGCCGGTGAAGATGATGCTGTAGTTGATGCCATTGTACTTGGGCCCAAAGGTATCGGAGCTCAGGGCCGAGAAGGTGGCCAGCACGCCGCCGAAGCAGGCGCCGGCGATGACGATGGCGATGACGAAGCTAATGAAGGAATTGGTGTTGGCCAGGAAGACCATGTCCACCGCGCACAGCACCATCACGCCCATGATGATGGTGTGCCGGCCGATCACGTCAGACAAAGATCCCATGGCCAACCGGCCGCCGAAGTTGCCCACGGCCATAATGCCCACCAGCATAGCGGCCTGGGCGGCGGTAATGCCCGCCACCTCCTGGCCGATCTTGGAGGCGTGTCCGATGAGGGTCAGGCCGGCTACGGAAGCGAAGAGCATGGTAGCCCACAGCAGGTAGGCCCGGGGATCGTGGAGTATCTCCCGCCAGGTCTTGCCCTCGGTGGCCGCCGGGGCGGCGGCGCTGGGGGTGTAGCCCTCCGGCACCCAGCCGGGCGCGGGAGAGTCGATGTACCAGGAGGTGGCCAGGGAGACCACCAGGAAGATGCCGCCCACGATCTTGAAAGCGGTAAGGGCGTCGAACTTGGTCAGCAGGGCGTTGGCCAGGGGGGCCACGACAAGGGAGGCCATGCCGCACACGCCCACGGCCATGCCGGAGGCGAAGCCCTTTTTGTCAGGGAACCAGCTCACGGCGGTGACCACGCCGGGGGTGTAGCCAAAGCCGGAGGCGCAGCCTGCCAGCAGGCCAAAGGTGGCGTAGAGCATCACCAGGTTCTGGGCGAAGCCGGTGAGCAGCCAGCCCAGGCCCCACATGATGCCGGCCAGACGGATGAGTTTCTTGGCGCCATACTTCTGCAAGAGCATGCCGCCCACAAGGCCCATGGCCGCAATAGTCATCAGCATGACGGAGTAGGCCACGGTCACCTGGCTGTATTCACAGCCCATCTGGACGGCCAGCTCGCCGGAAAAGGCGCTCCAGGCGTACACGCCGCCCAGGCAGAAGGTGTTGCAGCAGATACACAACAAAACAAGCCAGCGATTCTTCTCTTTTTTCATGATATCTTCCTTACTCTCAGTGGATCAGGCCCATCTCAATGGCCTTCTGGGTCAGTTCATCCCGGAACTTGGGGTGGGCGATGGCGATCAGGGCCTCAGCCCGCTCCCGCTCGGTCTTGTGCTTCAGGTCGGCGATGCCGTACTCGGTGACGATGTACTGGGAGTCGTAACGGGACACGGTGACCACGTTGCCCGGCTCCATAAAGGGCACGATCTGAGAAATGGTATCCCCCTTGGCGGTGGACTTCAGGGCGATAATGGACTTGCCGCCCTTGCTCATCTGGGCGCCGCGGACGTGGTCGAGCTGCCCGCCGATGCCGCTGAACTGCTTGCCCTTCACCGTCTCGGAGTTCACCTGGCCCTTCAGATCCACCTGGAGGCAGGCGTTGATGGAGGTCTGCTTGTAGTTCTGGCAGATGACCATGGGATCGTTGACAAAGTCCACGGGATAGGTCTCGAACATGGGGTTGCCGTCGGCGAACTTGTAAAGCTCCTCGGAGCCGGCCAGCTGGGCGAAAACGCACTTGCCGGGATGGAGGGTCTTGCACTTGTTGGTGACCACGCCCGCCTGGATCAGCTCCATCATGGCCTCGGTAAAGGTCTCGGAGTGGATGCCCAGATCCTTCTTGTCCATCAGGTTCCGGGCGATGGCGTCAGGCAGGGCGCCGATGCCCAGCTGGAGGGTAGCGCCGTCCTCCACCAGGGAGGAGCAGTAATCGGCGATCTTCTGGATCTTCTCGTCGATGACGGCCCGGCCGATGGTGTAGAGGGGGGAGTCCTGGTAGACGATATAATCGGCGTCCTTCAGATCCAGCTTGCAGCCGCCCACCTTGGGATAGCGGGGGTTGATCTGAACGATGACCTGGCCGGGGGCGGCGGTGCGCACGGCCGGCTCGGTGAAGGAACAATCCACGCCGTAGCTGCACAGGCCGTTCTCGTCAGGCTCAGAGACCTGGACAAGGGCCCAGTGGGGATTGAGCACTTTGGACTCGCCAAACATCTGGGGCCACTCGTGGAAGTTGCTGCCGCCGATGTACTCCACCTTGCCGCTGTAATAGCCGGGGCGGCTGAGCACGCCCAGGAACACGGCGGTGTGGTGGAAAATGCCCTCGTAGGCGGGGTCGGTGTCGGCGTTGGGCCCGGGGCTGATGCCGTGGACGATCTCCACGTTCCTCAGCTCCTTGGGCGCCCGCTCGATGAGGGCGGCCACCAGGGCGGGGGGCTCGCCCAGCCAATCGCCGTAAATGATCTTGTCGCCGGACTTGATGTGGCTGACCGCCTCGGCGGCAGAGACGATCTTGTCCTTATAAACTTCACGCCAATCCATAGATTAGCCTCCTTTTGGTGAGGTGATTTGTTCTCTGAAGCGCGGCTTAGAACAGAGTGTTGCCGCCGTCCTCGATCCAGGTCTGGCCGGTGCAGTAGGAGGCCTCGTCAGAGCCCAGGAACAGGGCCACGGAGGTGGCCTCCTCCGGCTCGCCGAAGCGCCCCATGGGGATATTGCGCAGGAACATGGCACAGCGCTCGGGATCGTTGCGGGTGCCGTCGGTGATGCGGGTGACGCTGGTGCCGGGGCCGTAGGCGCACACCCGGATACCATACTGCGCCATCTCCAGGGCGGCAAACTTGGTGAACATGGTCACGCCGCCCTTACTGGCGCTGTATGCGCCGGTCTTGGGAGAGACGATCTGAGAGGCCACAGAGCTGGTGTTGACCACCACGCCCTTGATGCCCTTATCCACCATGTGGCGCAGCACGGCCTGGGCGCAGAAGAAGGTGCCGTTCAGGTTCACGTCGATGACCCGGCGCCACTGCTCCTCGGTGCTGTCCAGCAGGGACTGGCGGCCGATGATGCCGGCGTTGTTGAAGAGCACGTCGATGTGGCCGAAGCGCTCGATAACGGCATTGATGGCGGTATCCACGCTGGCCTTGTTGGCCACATCCACATGGACGGCGAGAACCCGGTCGGTCTTGTCGCCGAACTCCTTTTGGAGGGTATCCTCCTCCAGATCCAGCGCGCCCACGTAGGCCCCCTCCTCCAGCAGCCGGGTGACCAGGCTCAGGCCCAGGCCGTTGGCGGCGCCGGTGACCACGCAGACCTTATCCTCATAGCGGCGGTGTTTATAATACATAATCAATAACCTCCCTTTCCTGTCGTTTCAGATCTACCTCTGATGATATTCGTGTACAGATGCGGGAACAGGGGAGCTTACTCCTCCCACTTGAGCATGGTGTTCATGTAGCCGGTTTGGCAGACCTTGCCGTCCTGGTTGATGATGGCGTACTCCAGGTTCAGCACGCCCCGGTCGGGCTTCTTCTCGGAGCGCTTGATGTCCTTGACGGTGATCTCGCAGTGGATGGTGTCGCCGATGGGGATGGCGCCCACGAACTTCCAGTAGGTATCCAGGGCGGCGATGGCGGAGCCGTCCACCATGCCCATGCGGCCCCACAGGCCGGTGGCGATGCCCGCGCCCAGCAGGCCGTGGGCAATGCGGGTGCCGAAGGGCAGCTTCTCCGCATAGGTCTTGTCGGTGTGGATGGGGTTTTTATCGCCGGTGATGCCGGCAAAGAGGATCACGTCAGTCTCGGTGACGGTCTGGCTCAGGGTGGTGAACTTCTCGCCCACAGTGAACTCAGAGAGATAACGGAATGTACGTCCCATACAGCTTTTCCTCCTAATTCTAAGTATCCGTTAGTCGTACTGCTTGAGGACGCTGCCGCTGACGATCATGCGGCAGATCTCAGAGGTGCCCTCGCCGATGGTGAGCAGCTTGGCGTCCCGGTAGAACCGCTCCACCTCGTACTCCTCGCACAGGCCGTAGCCGCCCAGGATCTGAACGCCCTTGTCGCAGACGTTCACACACATCTCGGAGGAGAGCATCTTCACCATGGTGGCCTCGGTGGCGAAGGGCAGGCCGGCCTCCTTCATGCGGCACACATTGTAGAGCATCATGCGGCAGGCCTCAATATCGGCGGCCATCTCAGCCAGCTTGAAGGAGATGCCCTGATAGGTGCAGATGGGGTTGCCGAAGGCCACGCGCTGCTTGGAGTAGCGGGTGGCCCGCTCCAACACGCCCTGGGCCATGCCGATGGCAACGGCGGAGATGGCCAGACGGCCCTCGTCCACGCAGGACATCATCAGGGGGAAGCCCCGGTTGAGCTCGCCCACCAGATTCTCCTTGGGCACCCGGCAGTCCTGGAAGGACAGCTCGCCGCTGTAGGAGCTGTGGTTGCTCATCTTCTCCTCGGGCTTGCCGATGGTGAAGCCGGGGGTGCCCTCCTCCACAATGATGATGCTGATGCCGCGGCTGCCCTTGGCCTCCAGGTCGGTCTTGCAGGCCACCAGGAAGGTCTTGGCGTAGCCGATGTTGGTGATAAAGGCCTTGGTGCCGTTGATGACCCACTCGTTGGTCTTCTCATCCAAAACGGCGCTGGTCTTGGTTCCGCCGGAATCAGAGCCGGACTGGGGCTCGGTCAGGGCGAAGGCGCACAGGGTCTCTCCGGAGGCGGCCGGAACCAGATACTTCTGCTTCTGCTCCTCGGTACCGGCCTTCAGCAGGGGCTGGGTGCCCAGGCCGGCATGGGCGTCGATAATAGAGGCCAGAGAGGAAGAATGGCGGGCCAGCTCCTCCATGATCAGAATATGGCTCAGGCAGTTCAGGCCCGCGCCGCCGTACTCCTCGGGCACCTCGGCGCCCAGGAAGCCCATCTCGCCCAACTGCTTGATCTGATCCTCAGGGAAAAGGTGCTTGCGATCCAGATCGGTCACCGTGGGGGCGACCACCTCGTCGGCAAACTTGCGCGCCATGTCCCGGATCATCAGTTCTTCTTCCGTCAGGAAATACTTGTTGTCCATCTCTCTTCCTCCTTAAATAATAAAGAATGTGTCCTTACAGGCACTTCTGTGCATCAATGTTTAATGCAAATCATGTGCCAAAACGGGAGGCGATGTGCAAAGTTCCCCCTCTTTTGCACACACCTGCACCGCCAAAATTTCCCTGCCCCGCAAAAACAGGTCATCTATCGGGAAAAAAAGCCGCCTCCTCTCCGGATTTTGTTAATTTTTAGACAGGATATGTTCTGAAAATCGGGAGGGGGTCGCGGCCGGTAAAGGGCGAAAAATCTCGATAAATTTTTAACGTTTTTTGTTTCACAAAGTTTTCGGCGGTTGAAAATCTGCCCGGATTTTTGTTGCATTTTTTCAATATTTGTGTTATCTTTGAGTTGAAATTGATTTTTTTCAATTTTATGCCATTCTCCGCCCCTTCACCCGACCGCAGGGAGGGGCGCGGAGACAAAAGGGAGTGGGGGACATGCCGGTCAAAATACCGCACATTCGGATGCGGGATGTGGCCCGGATCTACGACGCGCTGGAAATCGGCCTCATCATCGTCAATGGGGAAGGCATCATCATCTGGGCCAATAAGTATTACAGCCAGCTGGCCAAATTCGACATGCGAAAATATTTCGGCCAGAATGTGCGCCTGATCTCCCAGCGGGGAGACGTGGAGCTGCCCAACGACCGGACTATGATCGACATCGTCATGGAGACCAAGCAGCCCCTGTCGGAGGTGGTCATCTACCACACGGTGGACTATGTCATCACCACCGCCCGCCCCATCCTAAACGAGGAGGGGGAGATCGACTACATTGTCTACACCATCACCAACTACAGCGAGCTGATGCAGACCCAGGAGCAGCTGTCCCAGTCCAACAGCCACATCCTGGCCCTGGAGACCCACCTGCAAAACCTCCAGATCAAGCAGAGCCTGGGCAGCGATATCATCATTGCCGACAAGCAGATGTATGACATCTACGGCAAAGCCCTGCGCCTGGCGGGCGCCCCGGTATCGGTGATGCTGACGGGGGAGTCGGGCACAGGCAAGGACGTGCTGGCCCGGTTCATCCACCAAAACAGCCCCCGGAAGGACGAGAAATTCATCCATGTGAACATGGCCACCATTCCCCCCGCCCTGTTTGAGTCGGAGCTGTTCGGCTACACCCCCGGCTCCTTCACCGGCGCCTCCCGGCAGGGGAAGGAGGGCCTGATCCAGCTGGCCAACAACGGCACCCTCTTCCTCGACGAGATCGGCGAGCTGCCTCTGGATCTCCAGGCCAAGCTCCTCCAGGTCATCCAGGACAAGCAGGTGCGGGCCATCGGCGCGGTGGAGCCCATCCCGGTGGACTTCCGTATCATCTGTGCCACCAACCGGGATTTGAGGCAGCTGGTGCGGGATCGTAAATTCCGGCTGGATCTCTACTACCGGCTGAACACCATTGAGCTGACCCTGCCGCCCCTGCGCAACCGCCGGGAGGATATCCCCCTGCTGGCCACCCACTTCCTCAACCTTTATAATAAGGAAAAGCACACCCAAAAATATCTCTCCAGCGACGTGATCCAGATATTTTATAAATACAGTTGGCCGGGAAACGTCCGAGAGCTGCAGCACTGTATTGACAGCCTGACCACCCTGTGCCAGCGTAGCACCATCACCCCCGACCAGCTCCCCCCGGAGATGCAGCAGCTGGCCTTTGACGAGACCGCCGCCGTCATTCAGAATACCGGCACGGCCACGCTGAAGCAGTCGGTGGAACTGCTGGAGATCAAGCTGATCCAGGAGGCGCTCTCCCGCTGCGCCACCGCCGCCCAGGCGGCGGCAGAGCTGGGCGTCGACGCCTCCACGCTGTCCAAAAAGAGGAAGCGCTATGGAATATAGACCTCCTGCCGACAGCGACCTGATCCTCTGCTCCCCCGCCGGAATACATGTCTATAACACCGCCCGCTTTCTTGCGGCCTCCAACGTCTCCGTCCTCATATACGGGGAGTCCGGGGTGGGAAAGAGCCGTCTGGCGGAGGTGATACAAACCAGGGAGCCCTTCGTCCGGGTGGACTGCAACGCCATCCCCGCCGAACTGTTCGCCTCAGAGCTGTTCGGATACATGCCCAACGCCTTCACCGGCGCCTCCAACAAGCGCAAGATCGGCCTTTTGGAGGCCGCCAACCACGGCACCATCCTCTTCGATGAGGTCGACGGACTGTCCCTGGAAAATCAGGTGCTGCTGCTCCACTTCCTTCAGAACCAGACCATCATTCCCCTGGGCGCGCTGGAGAGCCGAAAGATCGAGGCCCGGGTCATCAGCACCGCCGGCCGGGATCCCCAGGAGATGATCCGGGAGGGTGCCTTCCGCCAGGATCTCTATTACCGGCTGTGCGTCTCCCGGATCCATATCCCGCCCCTTCGGGAGCGGCGGGAGGCCATTCCCCCGCTGATCCTCCATTTTATCAGGAAATATGCCAGGGAATACGGCGTAGACCCGGATCAGATCTCCCTGTCCCAGGCACAGATGGCGCAGCTTACGGCTCTGGACTGGATGGGCAATGTCCGCGAGGTGGAAAACTTCGCCCAGCAGCTGTGCTTTTGGGGGGATACCCCGGAGGGCGTAGAGGAGTGTATCCGCCAGGTCTCCCAGTCCATCCAATATCAGGAGCTGGATCATACTCCGCCGTCCTCTCAGAGTCCGCCGGGCCACACGCCACTGCGCCAGGCCCTCCGGGAGTTCGAGGCGTCCTATCTGCAAGCTGTGCTCTCTGAAACGCCCGACCTGCACACCGCCGCCCGGGAGCTGGGCATCAGTCTGCGGACGCTTTTGAAAAAGCGGGCGGAGTTTGGCCTGGAGCACCGCTGAGTGCCGCCGGAAAAAGAAACGCGGAAGGCGTCTGCCTTCCGCGTTTTCTTTACTGTGCCGAGCACTGCCGCCCGGTGTGGTCGATGGTGTAATCCACATTGTATTCCCCGGGCAATATGAGCTGTGAAATGGGCACGAAGGTATAGCCCTGACCCAGCAGGGTCTCCAAAATGGTGGGCAGCGCCTCCGGCGTGTGAAGGGCGGCATTGTGGAACAGCACAATAGAGCCCGCCTGCACCTTTCCCGTCACCCGCTTGGTGATCTCCGCGGCGGACAGATCCTTCCAGTCCAGGGAGTCCACGTCCCATTGGATGGGCTCCATTCCCGCGGCGCGGATGGAGGTGATGACATTGTCGTCATACTCCCCGTAGGGGGGACGGATGAGGGTGGGCCGCACCCCGGTCACCGCCTCGATCTTGTCATTGCAGGCGTTGCAGTCGGCGATGATCTCGTCCCGGCCCAGCTGGGAGAGATGGTCGTGGTGGTTGGAGTGGTTCATCACCTCATGGCCCGCGTCGTGGAGGGCCTTTACCGACTCCGGGTATTTGTCCACCCACTCCCCCACCACGAAAAAGGTGGCCTTCACGTTATACTTGCCCAAAATATCAATGAGCTGCTGGGTATCCTCATTGCCCCAGGCGGCGTCGAAGGAGATGGAGATCATTTTCTGATCCCGCTCCACACAGTAGATGGGCAGCTGCCGGTCAGTGGCCGAGGCCACCACCGCCGGGTAATTCACCGCCGTAAACATCACCACCGCCGCCAGCACGCAGGCGGCCGCCGTTACCATCCTTCGTTTTACCAGAAAGAACTTCATTCCAAGCCCTCCTCCCTTGCTGTATCCATATCTATGCGCTTCCCCGGCGGCCCATGCCCTATTTATAATGCGCCCCGCTCCCGCAAAAGCGCTTCCATGGCCTTCTGGTGGGGCCCCACCACGGCCTCCATCCAGCGCAGCAGAGTCTGGTCGCTGAAGATCCGGTACCGTTCCTTCAGCTCCGCCACGTCCTCCACCTGGGCCAGAGGCCGCTCCCATTCTTCCATCGCCGTCCCTCTTTTCTCTGTTTATTTCTATAAATATAGCATAAATATTTATAAATGTAAACACAGCCGTTTCTTTTTGCTATGGTAATGAAAAAAGCGGACGAGGTATTTTTATGGAGATAGGAAAACGGATCTCAGCCCTCCGGGAGGCCAAGGGGTGGACCACCAACCGTCTGGCCAACCTCTGCGGCCTGTCCCAGAGCTTTCTCCGGGCGGTGGAGCTGGGGGAGAAGGGCATCTCGGTGGAGAGCCTGGCCCTGGTGTGCGAGTCCCTGGGGGTCTCCCTGCGGGCCTTTTTCGACGTGCCGGAGATGGGAGAGGGCCCCGACGAGGCTCTGCGGCGGAGGCTGGAGGGCCTCAGTCCGCGCCAGCGCGCCGCCCTGGCCGCTTTTTTGGACGCTATGACGGCGGAAGGGGAGTAGGAGGCCAAAAACTGCCTTTCTTTTCCACCGCCGTCAACTATAATATCTGATATCCACTCCCATCCAAACCCTTTTGATGTACAAAGGAGAACTGCCATGAATGAGCTCACCTGGCCCCAGCGGGGCCGCCTCTGGCTGCGGCTTGGCCTTCGACTGCTCCTGCTTTTGCTGGGGCTTTGGGCCCTTGTGCGCCTTGGCCCCCCGCTCATCTCCCTGTTTGCCCCCTTTCTGCTGGCCCTTCTGATGTCCTGGCTCCTCTCTCCCGCCGTCCGGCGGCTCCACGAGCATTTCGGCATCTCCCGGCGGTTTTTGTCCCTGTTCCTTCTGCTGCTGGTCTTCATCCTTCTGGCCGCCATTCTCTGGGCTCTGGCGGCGGGGGCGGCGCGGGAGCTGGTGGCCCTGGCGGGGAACTGGGAGGCGCTGGTGGCCTCTCTCCAAGCGGCCACCGACGCAGTGGGTCACACCTTCTCCCGGCTGATGGATCATTTGCCCAGCCTGGCCCGGGAGACCGCGGAGGGTCTGGCGGGACAATTCTTCCAGTGGCTGGAGACCGTTCTCCCCACCCTCCTCTCCGCCGCAATGGACTCCCTGGCCGGGGTGGCCAGGGCCGTACCCTCCTTTGCCGTGGCCACAGTGGTGTTCATCATGGCCTCCTATTTCATCACCGCCGACTACCCCCGGCTGCGCTCCTCCCTGGCCGACCGGCTCCCCAGCGGCCCCCGCTCCTTCCTCTCCCTGGTGAAGCGGGCCGCCTCCGCGGGCTTCGGCGGCTATGTGCGGGCGGAGCTCATCCTCTCCGTGGGCGTCTTCTTTATCCTGCTGAGCGGTTTTCTCCTCATCCACCAGCCCTACGCGCTGCTGCTGGCCCTGGCGCTGGCGGTTCTGGATTTCATCCCCATCATCGGCTCCGGCACGGCCATGGTACCCTGGGCGGTGGTGGATCTGCTCACCGGACAGTTCCGCCACGCCGTGGGGCTCATGGTGGTGTGGGGCCTGGTGGCCCTTTTCCGGCGGCTGGCGGAGCCCAAGGTGTTGGGCGACCAGACGGGGTTGTCCCCCATCCTGAGCCTGGTCAGCGTCTATGTGGGAATGAAGGCCGCGGGCGTGCTGGGCATGGTGCTGGGCCCCGTATTGTGCCTGGTGGCTCTGGACGTCTGCCGTTCCGGGGTGCTGGACAACACCATGGCCGATATCAAGCTGGCCTGCCGGGACGCGGCGGCCATCCTTAGCGGATCATAATTCAAAGAAATCACAATATTTCTTCATTTTTTGGACACATTTTCAAGGTATCGTATAGACTGTTCTAAGGGAAACCTACACCAAAGGAGCGAACAGATATGTACTATAATGACTATAACCGTATGCGGGATGAGGACTTTATCCCGGTGGACAGCTTTCGGGTGGACGGCCAGGCGCCCCAAAGCCCAAAAAAGAAGAAACACCGCGGCATGAAGATCGCCGCTTTGTGTCTTGTCTGCGCCCTGTTGGGCGGCGTGGGCGGCGTGGCCGCCGGCCAGGTGATCCCCATGCGCTCCACCATCCTCTATGCCGGCGAGCATCCCCCGGTGGCGGTATCCATGTCCAATGTCACCACCGATCAGCCCATGTCCGGGGCCCAGGTCTATGCCGCCAATGTGGGTTCCGCCGTGGGTATTACCACCGAGCTGGTCACCACCAACTACTGGGGGCAGCGGGTGAAGGGGGCCGCCGCGGGCTCCGGCTTCGTCATTAGCCGGGACGGTTATATTCTCACCAACTATCACGTCATCAGCGGCGCCACCGCCATTCAGGTGGCCTTTGTGGACGGCACCACTTACGACGCCACCCTGGTGGGCGGCGAGGAGGCCAACGATGTGGCCGTGCTGAAGATCGATGCCGAGGGCCTGACCCCCGTGATCCTGGGCGACTCCGACAACCTGGTGGTGGGGGAGCAGGTGTGCGCCATCGGCAACCCTCTGGGCGAGCTGACGTTCACCTATACCTCCGGCTCCGTCTCCGCCAGAGACCGCACCATCACCATGGAAAACGGCGAGATCATGAATATGCTCCAGACCGACACTGCCATCAACTCCGGCAACTCCGGCGGGCCGCTGTTTAATATGTTCGGCCAGGTCATCGGCATCACCACCGCCAAGTATTCCTCCTCCGGTTCCTCTGCCAGTGTGGAGGGCATCGGCTTCGCCATCCCCATCAACGATGTCAAGGACATGGTCAAGGATATCATGGAGAAGGGCTATGTCACCGGCAAGCCTAATGTGGGCATCCTGATGGAGCCCGTGTCCTCTGAGGCCACCCAGCGCTACGGCATCCCCGCCGGGGCCTATATCGCCGCCGTGCTGGAGGGATCCTGCGCCGAGCGGAGCGACCTGCGCGTCGGCGACATTGTCACCGCTGTGGACAGCGCCGCCGTCACTTCCCCCGATCAGCTCAAGTCCGCGGTGAAAAATTATAAGGCCGGGGACACAGTGGTCTTCACCGTCTTCCGGGAGGGCGCGTACCTAGATCTCACCCTCACGCTGGACGAGGACGACCAGGCCCGGGAGGCCGCCATGGCGGAGCTTCAGAGCCAGTATCAGCAGGCCCAGCAGCCCACCCAGCAGCAGCCCTCCAACAGCTATGGCTCCTGGCCCTTCAACTTCTTCGGGTGGTAAAAGGCAAAATTGTATCAACACAAACAATCAGCCGTTTCCCTTAGGGGAAGCGGCTGATTGTTATCTTGCAGAAAAGTAAAGCTCAGAAGGGGCCAAAGCTGATAGAAGATCAATGATATGGAGATCGCCGCCTACTTTGGCGTAAGCCGCACTCCCGTTCGGGAGGCCATTCAGCTTCTGGCCGACCAGCATCTTATCGAGGTCTTCCCCGGACGGGAGAGCCGGGTAGCCCCTGTGGATCATGCCAAGCTTCAGGAGGTCTATCTGATCATGGCGGAGCTTCACGGCCTGGCTGTACGTCTTGCCTACGATAAGCTCACTCCCGAATGCTTTTCCACTCTTGAACAGACCAACGAGCGGATGGCGCAGGCCCATCAGGCCCATGATCAAGAAAAGATGCTTGCCGCAGACGAGCAGTTTCATCAAGTGTTTTTTCAGCTTGCGGACAACGACTTTTTAAGCAGCTTTTCCAACACACTGTTGGCCCATGTCCTGCGGCTGGAAAATCTGTTTTTTACCCTCAGCGGCAATTCCGTCACAGAGCACGAGGCACTGCTGAAAGCCCTCCGGCAAAAAGATCTGGAGCTTGCAGTAACACAGGTCAAAAGAAACTGGCTTAACACCGCCGCCACCTTGGCCCAATATTTTGCCGAAGCCCGGCAGTAACCTTGAACGGATCACTCCCTTAAAAACGGCAAAAAACTACCCCTCTGTGTATCCACAGAGGGGCGTTTTTCCTTTTTCTTCGGTTTTTACTCCTGGCTGTAGGCCACCACTGTGCGGCGGTTCGGCTCCACGCCCACCGAGTAGGTGGTAACTCCGGGGTAGTCCTGCAGTGCCGTGTGAACCACATGCCGCTCGTAGGCGTTCATGGGCTCCAGAGTCATGTTCCGGCGGTAGCGCACCACCTTGTCCGCCACCCGGCGGGCCATGCGCTCCAGAGACTCCTCCCGCTTGGAGCGGTAGCCCTCCGCATCCACCCGGACGCGGACGCGCCGCTGCTGTCCGTGGTTCACGGCGTAACCGGTGAGCTGCTGGATGGCGTCCAGGGTCTCTCCCCGGCGGCCGATGACGGCCCCCAGGCCCTCGCCCACCAGCTCCACCAGGTAGTTGCCCTCCTCGTCCACGCTCACCTGGGGCACGGCGTTGACCTCCATGCGCTCCAGAAGGCCGGTGAGAAAGTCGACGATCTTCTCCGCCCTGTCGTCCCCGGCGGGGGCGGCCACGGCGGCCATGACGGGGGCGGGGGCCTCATCCTCCTCCACAGCCTCATCCACCGGGTCATCGCCCCTCTCCGGGGCGGCGGGGACAGCCACGGCGGGCTCCTCATCGGGAGCCTCGTAGCTCACCTTCACCTTGGCGGGGGTGCCGCCGATGCCCAGAAAGCCAGGCTTTGCCAGCTCCAGCACCTCTACGGAGACCTCATCCCGGCTAAGGCCCAGCTCACGCAGGGCGGCGGCGATGGCCGCCTCCTCGTTTTTGCCGGTGCTCTCAATAAACTTCATCATGGTTACTATCTCCTTCCCACTGGGAACTTGTCAGTCTTCCTTGGGCTCCTGGTCGTCGTCGGCAACGGCGGCGTCTACCTCCGCCTGCAGCCGCTCCACCAGGTCGTCCTCCGGGGCGGACACCTCTTCCTGGGCCGGCGTCTCTTCCACGGCGGGCGCCTCCACAACGGGCGCAGCCTCGGTCTCCGGGGCCGCGGTCTCCGGCAGGGGCGCTTCCTCAGCCTGCTCCACCGCCTGGATGACCTGGGCGGCCACATCCTCGTGGTAGGGGGTCACACCGCCGAAGCGGTCGGGGTCGTAAGCCCGGCCCCGGGCATATTGGCGCATCCCCACCCGGCTGGCGTCCCGCTGCTGGGGCGTCATCTTCTCCTCACCGTCGGTCTTTTCCTTCTTTTTACCCTTGTTCTTCCGGGCCTCTTCGGCCTCCCGGGCCTTCTGCTCCGCTTTCTCCCGGCGCAGCCGCTTCTCCTCTTCCTTCTCCTCCAGCTCCCGCTGGCGGGCCATCTCGGCGGCCTTCTCATAATCCTTCTTCAAAAGCTTGCCGCAGATAAGCTCCTGGACAAGGCCCAGAATGTTGTTGGCGATCCAGTAGATGGACAGAGCCGCGGGCATGGAAAAGCCGATCCACAGGGACATCAGGGGGGTGACGAGCATCATCATCCGGTTGGTCTTCTGAGCCTGCTCGTTCTGCTGGCCGCCGTTCATGTTGTTGGTGCGGGTGGAGATGACGGAGAACAGGATGCTGGTGCCGGCGGAGACCAGGGGAATGAGCAGCAGGCCCAGTCCTGTCAGCAAACCGCCGGCGTTGGCCCAGAACTTCAGCTGGGGCACCTGGGCCAGAGACACGCCCAGGAAGTCGAAGTTCACCGACATAATGGTGCCCGCAGTCTCTCCGGCGGCGGCCTGGACGGCGGAGAGGTTGGCTGGGGTGATGAGGGAGGCCAGATACAGCTGGTTGTAGCCAGCCTTCACCGTCGCCTCCGTCAGCTGGGCGGCCTCTCTGATCCAGCCATTCTGGCTGGCCGCGCTGGCCCAGTTCAAGACGTTGTTGCCCACCTCCACCATCTGCTGGTAGGTCATGCCCATCATGTACTTCATGGGCTGGCGGATGATGGCGTAGAGGGGAAAGAGGATGAACAGGGGCAGCAAAGACCACAGGCAGCCGCCCATGGGGTTGACCCCTTCCTTGTCGTAGAGCTTCTGCACCTCCGCGTTATAGCGGTTGGGATCCTTGCCGTACTGCTTTTGCAGCTTCTGCATCTTTCCCGAGAGCATGTTCATTTGGATCATGCTCCGCTTGCCCTTCAGGGACAGGGGGAACAGGATCAGCTTCACCACCAGGGCAAAGAGGATGAGCGCCACGCCGTAGCTGCTGAAGAACCTATAGAAAAACAGCAGCAGCCAGGTGAAGGGCGTCATGAGCGTATACCAAATATCCATTATTGCCTCCACGTTTTTTGGTCAGGGTACGGGATCGTACTCCACAGACTTCTGCCGGTGGAAGGGGTGACACTTCATTAACCGGCGCAGGGTCAGGTACCCGCCCTTGACCGCGCCATATCGTTCCACCGCCTCCAGGGCATAGGCAGAACAGGTGGGGATGAAACGGCAGCAGGAGGGACGGGCGGGCGAGATGTACTTGCGGTAAAAGCGGATACAGGCGAGCAGCACGGCCTTCATGACCGCCTCACCCCCAGCTTGTCCAGCAGCCGGAGCAGTTCCCGCTCCACCTGGGCGTAGGGGGCAAAGGCGGCCCTTACCCGGGCAACCACCACGATGTCCCATCCAGGGGCCATCTGGTGCTCATGGATGCGGTACGCCTCCCGGATCCGGCGGCGCACCTTGTTGCGGCACACCGCCTTGCCCACTTTAGTGCCCACCGTGAGCCCCAGGCGGTTGCGGTCAGACCCGTTGCGGCGGACGTACACCGCCAGACAGGCCCCCGCTCCGCTTTTCCCTTTGGCATAGAGCCGGCGAAACAGATGGTTTTCCTTCATGGACACGGTCTGACGCATCTGTTCCACCTCCTTTTATTGTCCCTATGCACCGCGGGGGCGGCAGAAAAAGCTCCACCGCCCCAGACAAAACACCCTATTTGATTTGAGCGCCCACCTTAGTAGGACAGGCGGGAGCGACCGGCGCGACGGCGGCGGGAGAGAACTTTGCGGCCGTTGGCGGTGGCCATCCGCTTGCGGAAGCCATGAACCTTGCTGCGCTGGCGTTTCTTGGGCTGATAGGTACGCTTCATGCTGGAACACCTCCTGTATTCTGTCTGGCGGTGCGCCCCTCTTGCAGGGCGGCCGCCTACCACAACGCCCGGAAAAAGACCGGGCGCGGTCGTCATTGATAGTCCTTTGGTTTACAAAGGCGCAAATGGTATTATACTGGATAAAGAATCGCCCTGTCAACCTTCTTTTTTCTGATTTCCCGCTCTCTTTTCCGGGAAGACCCAACATTTTGTGCCCCTGTTTTTTCATTTCCACAACTTCCACAAAAATTGTGGAAAATTTTTAATTTCCAGGGCCCTTCTCCGTTGCCTTTGGCGGCGATTTTTGCTATAATAGTGTAGATTAACTATAAATAAGAATCCAGAGAGAAATGAGTGAGGCTGACCCTATGAATTCCGCCCCTGATATTTGGAAAAAAGTTCTCTCCCTGATGGAGGGGGAGCTGACCTCCACCACGCTGAGCACCTGGTTTGACGACGCAGAGGCGCTGGCCTTCACCGCCGACAAGCTGACCCTTTATACCCCCACCGCCTTCAAGCGGGATATCATCGTCTCCCGTTACCTGCCCAACATCCAGAAGGCCCTGCGGGAGCTGTTCTCCGCCGAGTTTTCCGTGACAGTCCTGGCGGAGGGGGAGAAGGACGCCCTGCCCAAGCAGGGAGACGGCTCTTTTCTCCCGGGAACGGAGGCCTACACCTTCGACACCTTCGTGGTGGGCTCCTCCAACAAGTTCGCCTATTCGGCGGCCCAGGCGGTGGCGGACGAGCCTGGCAAGCCAAAGGGCTACAACCCTCTGTTTATCTACGGCGAGTCCGGCCTGGGCAAGACCCATCTGCTCTATGCCATCGCCCACGCCATCCACGCCAAATACCCCGACTACCGCATCGTCTACATCAAGGGCGACGCCTTCACCAACGAGCTGGTCGCCGCCATCCGGGAGGGAAAGAACCAGGAATTCCGGGATAAGTACCGCTCCTGCGATGTGTTCTTGATGGACGACGTGCAGTTCATCGCCGGCCGGGAATCCTCCCAGGAGGAGATGTTCCACACCTTCAACTCCCTCTACGAGTCCCAGCGGCAGATCGTTTTCACCGCCGACCGGCCCCCCAGAGAGATGCTGCGGCTGGACGACCGGCTGCGCACCCGGTTCGAGTGGGGCCTGCCCATCGACGTGCAGCCGCCGGACTATGAGACAAGAGTGGCCATTATCAAAAACAAGGCCATCCAGCGGGGCATGGATCTGCCCGATCCGGTGCTGAGCTATATTGCCGACAATATCACCGCCAACGTCCGGCAGATCGAGGGCACCGTGAACAAGATCCTGGCCTTCCAGGAGCTGATGGGGGCCCAGGTGGACGCGGAGACCGTCACCCGGGCGGTGCGGGACATGTTCAAGGATAAAACGGAATTCCTCCCCTCCGCCGACGTGATCATTGAAGAGGTGGGAAAGTTCTACAACATCTCCGTCTCCGACATCAAGGGCCAGACCCGTACCAAGGAGATCGTCCTGGCCCGGCAGGTGGCCATGTATGAGACCCGCCGGCTGACCAGCCTGTCCCTGCCGGAGATCGGCCAGGTCTTCGGCGGCCGGGATCACACCACCGTCATGCACTCCCTCAAGCGGGTGGAGGGCCTGGTGAAAAACTCCCCGGAAATGAGCGAGATCATCAAGGACATCAACGCCAACATTAACGCAAGATACGAATAAGCCCCTCCTATTCAAAAGCCCTCTTTTCCACACTTTTTCGTGGAAATGTGCAAGAACTTTCGTGGATAACTTTTTTCTCCCCGGTTTTCGGTGGAAAACGCCCTGTGAATACACCCTGTAATGTGTATTTCCATCCCTTGTCCCCCAAAGCGTTTTACCGATTATGCACAATTTTTCTGCTCTACTACTAAGACTACGACAAAAATAAATCTCTTCTCTTTTGTGGAGAGGGAGAACGGAGGTCTTTATGAAATTTTCCTGTGAAAAGGCGCTTTTACAGTCGGCTATCGCCACATCCTCCCGGGCCACCGCACCAAAAAGCTCCATCCCCGCCCTGGAGGGGATCCTGCTGGAGGCGGATCAGGAGCTGCGACTCACCGGCTTCAATCTGGAGACCGGTATTCGCACCGTGGTGCCCGCGGACATCTCCGAGTCGGGCACGCTGGTGCTCTCCGCCCGGCTTTTTGGCGATATCATCCGCCGGCTGCCTGACGATATGGTCACCATCTCCACCGATGGGCTTACTGTCCATATCCAGTGCGGGGTAAGTGAGTTCCATATCCAGGGCATTGATCCGGAGGAGTTCCCCGAGCTTCCCGCCGTGGAGCCTCAGAACGCCCTGGTGCTGCCCCGGGCCACCCTGTCCGATATGATCAACCGAACATTATTTGCCGTGTCTCAGAATGACGCCCGGCCTATCCTCACCGGCTCCCTCTTTGAGGTGGCAGGGGATCTGCTGACTGTGGTATCGGTGGATGGACAGCGGCTAGCGCTGCGCCGGGAAAAGCTGGCCGAGGCCCCCGGCCGGGACTTCTCCTTCGTGGTGCCCGGCATGGCCCTGGGTGAGGTGCGGGGCATCTGCGGCGACGGGGAGGAGGAGGTCTCCATTACCACCGGCTCCCGCCATGTGCTCTTCCGCATCGGGACGACCCTCCTGGTGACCCGCCGGCTGGAGGGAGAATTCCTCAACTACCGCCAATCCATCACCTGGAAAAACACCATCAACCTGAAGGTGGATGTTAAGCAGCTGATGACCTCCATCGACCGGGTGAGCCTGATCCTCCACGAGAACACGAAGAATCCCCTGCGCTGCATTGTGGGCGACGGCATGATCTACCTCTCCTCGGTCACTGCCATCGGCAACGCCTCCGACCAATGTCCTGTGGAGGGCAGCGGCGACGATTTGCACATCGGCTTCAACCACCGCTTCCTTATGGAGGCGCTGAAGGCGGTGCCCACCGAGCAGGCAAAGCTGCTGATGGGCACGCCGTCCACCCCCTGCATCATCGTCCCCACCGAAGATGCCGCGGGGGAGGAGAGCTATCTCTTTATGGTGCTCCCCGTCCGCATGAGCGCCTCCTGGGACAAGTAAGGCGGCCGGTATGGAAAAGACGGAAGTGAAGATCACCACCGAATTTATCAAGCTGGAAGCCCTTTTGAAATTCGCCGGGGTCACCGAGACTGGCGGCGAGGCCAAGGGGGCCATTCAGGCCGGCGAGGTCAAGGTCAACGGAGAGGTATGCACCATGCGGGGCAAAAAGCTTCGGCCCGGCGACCAGGTGGCGCTTCCCGGCCTGGAGCTGGTGGTCATATGATCTTAAAAGGTCTGGAGCTGGACTTTTTCCGCAACTATGTCCACGCCGAGCTCTCATTTTCACCGAGTGTCAACGTGATCTGGGGGGAGAACGCCCAGGGCAAGACCAATCTTTTGGAGGCGGCGGCTTACCTCTCCTCCTGCCGCAGCCACCGGGCCCGGTACGACAGGGAGCTGATCCAGTTTGGCGTAGACCATGCCTTTTTGAAGGGGGAGGTCTTCTCCCACAGCCGGGACTTTACGCTGGAGGCCCGGATCCACCGGGGGGAGCGGCGGCAGCTGTTCTCCAACGGAGTAAAGCTGAAGACCGCCGGGGAGTTGGGGGAGGTATTCAACACCATTCTCTTCTGTCCGGAGGATCTGTCCCTCATCCGGGACGGCGCGGGGGCGCGCAGACGCTTTTTGGACGACGCCATCTGTCAGCTTCGGCCCCGGTACGCGGCGGCTCTGGGAGAGTACAAGCGGCTTTATGAGCAGAAGACCCGCATACTCCGGGACTGGGAGGAAAAGCCCTCCCTTTTGGACACTTTGGACGATTTCAACCTGCGCATGGTTCAGGTGGGGGCCTATCTCATCCACTACCGGGCCCATTTCGTCAAGCGGCTCTCCGTCCTGACGCCCCCCATCCAATCAGACTTTTCCGGCGGCCGGGAGAAGCTGGCCCTGCGGTATGAGACGGTATCCACCGTCACCGACCCGGAGGCGTCTCCCAAAGTCATCTTAGAGCAGCTTCTGGCGCACCAACAGAGCCACAGAAGAGCGGAACTGGATTCCCGCCAGTGCCTCTCCGGCCCCCACAAGGACGACCTGGCAGTGGAGATCGACGGCCAATCCGCCCGGCAGTTTGCCTCTCAGGGCCAGACCCGGACGGCGGCCCTCAGCCTGAAGCTGGCCTGCCGGGAGCTGTTCCAGGAGGACACAGGGGAGTGGCCGGTGCTGCTTCTGGACGATGTGCTCTCTGAGCTGGACAACCGACGGCAAGCCTTTGTCCTGGAGCGGATCGACGGCGGACAGGTGCTCATCACCTGCTGTGAGGAGACAGGGGCTCTGGCCCGGGACGGCAAGCGGTTCCAGGTGAAGGGCGGGACGCTGGTTCATGGATAGGAGGGAAGGCCGTGTATCTCCATTTGGGCCAGTCGGTGGTAACGCCGTACCGGGACATTATCGGGATATTTGATCTGGACAACGCCTCCTGGTCCCACCTGACCCGCTCTTTTTTAGAGCGGGCGGAGCGGGAGGGCCGGGTGGTGAATGCCGCGGCGGATATTCCCAGATCCTTTGTGCTCTGTCAGGGCAAGGGGCGGGAAAGCCTGGTTTATCTCTCTCAGCTCTCCGCCGCCACCCTAAAGGGGCGGATGGAAAGCGGCGGATTTTGAAAAATACATCGATAGAACTAAGGAGGGCGAAGCGGGGGAAAGTCCCTTGAAACAGGAGATTTTCCCATGCTTCGCCAAGGAACAAGAGAAGTTCAGGAGGTAACTATGAGCGAGGAACAGAAGGAATTTTTGCAGGAAGAACAGTGGCAGGACAGCGTCACCCAGACCGGGCACGAGTACGGCGGGTCTGAAATTCAGGTTTTGGAAGGCCTTGAGGCCGTCCGGAAGCGGCCCGGCATGTATATCGGCTCCACGTCCAGCTCCGGCCTGCATCACCTGGTCTACGAGATCGTGGACAACGCCATCGACGAGGCCCTGGCCGGCTACTGCAAGCACATCACCGTGGACATCCTCCCCGGGGATGTGATCAAGGTCACCGACGACGGCCGGGGCGTGCCTGTGGACATCCAGCCCCAGACCGGCCGGCCCGCTTTGGAGGTGGTCTACACCGTCCTCCACGCCGGCGGTAAGTTCGGCGGCGGCGGCTACAAGGTCTCCGGTGGCCTCCACGGCGTGGGCGGCAGCGTGGTCAACGCCCTGTCCGAGTGGATGGAGGTGCGCGTCCACAAAAACGGCAATATCTACGAGGTGAAGTTCGCCCGGGGCAATATGACCCAGGAGATGACCATCATCGGAAAGACCGACAAGACCGGCACCGAGGTGGTCTTCAAGCCTGACCCGGAGATGTTCACCGACACCACCGAGTACGACTACGACGTGCTCCACACCCGGATGCGGGAGGAGGCCTTCCTCAACGCCGGGCTCCACATCACCATCTCCGACCAGCGTGGGGAGGAGCCGGTGAGCGAGGCTATGTGCTTTGAGGGCGGTATCCGGGAGTTTGTCACCTTCCTCAACCGGAACAAGACCGCCCTCCATGAGGGAGTCATCTATGTCTCCGGTCAGAAGGACGACGCCATGGCGGAGCTGGCCTTCCAGTATAACGACAGCTATAACGAGACCATTTTGTCCTTCGCCAACAATGTCCACACTCCCGAGGGCGGCATGCACGAGGATGGCTTTAAGCGGGCGCTGACCAACGTCCTCAACGCCTACGGCAAAAAGTATAAAATTTTGAAGGACGAGGACAAGGTCTCCGGCGAGGACTGCCGGGAGGGCCTGTGCTGCGTCATTTCCGTCAAGCTCACCGAGGCCCAGTTCGAGGGCCAGACCAAGGCCAAGCTGGGCAACAGCGAGATCCGGACCCTGGTCAATGCCATCGTCACCGAGAAACTCACCGAGTTTTTGGAGGAGAACCCCGCCATCGGCCGGGCCATTCTGGATAAGGCCCTCACCGCCAACCGGGCCAGGGAGGCGGCCCGGAAGGCCCGGGAGTCGGTGCGCCGCAAGACGGCTCTGGGGGGCGCGGCCATGCCCGACAAGCTCCGGGACTGCAACATCAACGACCCCACGGTGACCGAGATCTACATCGTGGAGGGCGACTCCGCCGGCGGCTCGGCCACCCAGGGCCGGGACTCCCAGTTCCAGGCCATCCTCCCCCTGTGGGGAAAGATGCTCAATGTGGAGAAGGCCCGGGCGGACAAGGTCTACGGAAACGACAAGCTTCAGCCTGTCATTACAGCACTGGGCGCCGGTATAGGCGAGGAGTTTGACATCAACAAGCTGCGCTACCACAAGATCATTATCATGGCGGACGCCGACGTGGACGGCGCCCACATCCGCACCCTGCTTCTGACCTTCTTCTTCCGGTTCATGCGGCCCCTGGTGGAGGAGGGCTATGTCTACTCCGCCGTCCCCCCCCTCTTTAAGCTCAGCCGGGGCAAGACGGTGCGCCTTGCCTTCTCCGAGGAGGAGCGGGACGCCATCTCCGCCGAACTTCGCGGCGACAACCCCAACGCCAAGGTGGATATCTCCCGGTTCAAGGGCCTGGGCGAGATGGACCCCCACGAGCTTTGGGAGACCACCATGGATCCGGAGAAGCGGACCCTGCGCCGGATCACCCTGGACGACGCGGTGGCCGCCGACGAGACCTTCACCGTCCTTATGGGCGAGAAGGTGGAGCCGAGAAAAGAGTTCATCGAGCGCAACGCCAAGTACGCCGTCAATCTGGACTACTAAGGAGGCGAATGACCAATGGCAAGCAAGCAGAGAAACCATGTGGACCCGGAGGAATTTCGCTATCCGGATCAGATCATTCAGGAGTCCCCTCTGGTTCCTGAGATGGAGCAGAGCTACATCGAGTACGCCATGAGCGTCATCAAGGGCCGGGCTCTCCCCGATGTGCGGGACGGCCTGAAGCCCGTCCATAGGCGGATCCTATACGCCATGTACGAGGACAACCTGACCCACGACAAGCCCTTCAAGAAGTCCGCCACCTGCGTGGGCGACGTGCTGGGCCGGTACCACCCCCACGGGGACCAGTCGGTCTACGACGCCCTGGTCCGTCTGGCCCAGGACTTCTCCATGCGCTACATGCTGGTGGAAGGCCACGGCAACTTCGGCAGCGTGGACGGCGACCCCCCGGCAGCCTACCGGTATACCGAGGCCCGTTTGAGCAAAATTTCCGAGGAAATTTTGCGGGACTTGGAGAAGGAGACGGTGGACTGGGACCCCAACTTTGACGAGACCCGGAAGGAGCCGAGGGTCCTCCCCTGCCGGTTCCCTAACCTGCTGGTAAACGGCTCCTCCGGCATTGCCGTAGGTATGGCCACCAACATCCCCCCCCACAACCTGCGGGAGGTCATTGGGGCCTGTATCAAGGTGCTGGACGACCCGGAGGTCACCCTTCCCGACCTGATGGAGTGCGTCAAAGGTCCCGATTTCCCCACCAGCGGCATCATCATGGGCCGCAGCGGCATCCGCTCGGCCTACGCCACCGGCCGGGGCAAGGTCATCGTCCGGGCAAGGACGGAGTTTGAGGAGTACGGCAAGGACCGGATCCGCATCATCGTCTCCGAGCTTCCCTACCAGGTGAATAAGCGGATGCTCATCAAGTCCATGGCCGAGCAGGTGGAGGACAAGCGCCTGGAGGGCATCTCCGACATCCGGGACGAGACCGACCGCAACGGGATGCGGATCGTCATCGAGCTCAAGCGGGACGCCAACCCCCAGGTGGTCCTGAACCGCCTGTTCTCCCAGACCCAGCTCCAGTCCTCTTTCGCCATCAATATGCTGGCCCTGGTGGACGACCAGTCCCAGCCGAAAATTCTGTCCCTGCGGCACATCATCGACGAGTACCTGAAATTCCAGGAGGAGATCATCGTCCGCAGGACGCAGTACGACCTGCGGAAAGCCCAGGAGCGGGCCCATCTGCTGGAGGGTCTGCTCATCGCGCAGGACAATATTGATGAGGTCATCAAGATCATCCGTTCCTCCTACGACAACGCCAAGGAGAACCTGATGACCCGCTTCGGTCTGGACGACGTCCAGGCCCAGGCCATCTGTGATATGCGCCTTATCGCTCTCCAGGGCCTGAACCGGGAGAAGCTGGAGAACGAGTACAAGGAACTGGAGGAGCGCATCACCTACTACAACCAGGTGCTCTCCGACGAGGGCATGGTGAAGGGGATCCTGAAGGAGGAGCTCACCGCCGTGGCCGACAAGTACGGCGACGAGCGGCGCACCGAGATCCAGGACGTGGAGGACGAGATCGACATCGAGGATCTCATCGAGGAGGAGGACTGCGCCTTCACCCTCACCGCCGGGGGCTATATCAAGCGCCTGCCCGTGTCCACCTACCGGGCCCAGAAGCGAGGGGGCAAGGGCATCACCGCCATGGCCACCAAGGAGGAGGACTATGTGGATACGGTCTTCACCGCCTCCACCCACGACTATATCCTCTTCTTCACCAACATGGGCAAGGTACACCGGAAGAAGGGCTACCAGATCCCCGAGTCGGGCCGCACCGCCAAGGGTACCGCCATGGTGAACGTGCTGCCCCTGGAAGCGGAGGAGAAGGTCACCGCCATGATCCACCTGCGGGAGTTCCCCGAGGACAAATACCTGATGATGGTCACCCGGAAGGGCACGGTAAAGCGCATCCAGCTCTCCTCCATCTTCACCGCCCGGAAGGCGGGCATCCGCTGTATCACCCTGGATCCCGACGACGAGCTCATCGCCGTTCGGGAGACCGACGGCAACCAGGCCATCCTTCTGGCCACCCACGAGGGCATGAGCATCTGCTTTAAGGAGAGCGACGTGCGCTGTATGGGACGGGATGCCTGCGGCGTTATGGGCATCCGCCTGCGGCCCAACGACTACGTGATCGGCGCGGCCCGGGCCAAGTATGACCACCAGGTGCTCATCGTCAGTGAGAACGGCTACGGCAAGCGCACCGAGATGGACGAGTACATCCGGGGCGAGGGCCCCCAGAAGCGGGGCGGCTACGGCATGAAGGGCTACCAGGTCACCGACAAGACCGGCCCCCTGGTGGGGGTGAAGGTGGTCAGCGACGAGGATGACCTGCTCATCATCAATGACGCCGGCGTCATCATCCGCATGGCCTGCGCCGACATCAACTGCTACAGCCGGGGCGCCCAGGGCGTGAAGCTGATGAACCTGCCCGAGGGGGTCAAGGTCATCTCCATCGCCCGCACCGACCACGAGGAGCCGGAGGAGGAGACCGAAGAGCTCCAGGGGGAGGAGACTGCCCCCGAGCAGACGGCTCCTGCCGAAGAATAAGCGGGAGAGACCCTGAAAGAGCGATGAAAACAGTCACCATATACACCGACGGGGCCTGCTCCGGTAACCCCGGCCCCGGGGGCTGGGGGGCTATCCTCCAGTATGGAAAATTCAAAAAGGAGCTCTCCGGCGGAGAGGCCCAGACCACCAACAACCGCATGGAGCTCACCGGGGTCATCACCGCCCTGGAGGCCCTGAAGGAGCCCTGCGTGGTGGAGCTTTACTCCGACTCCAAGTACGTCATCGACGCGCTGGAGAAGGGCTGGGCCAAGGGTTGGAAGGCCCGGGGCTGGGTGAAGCCGGACAAGAAGCCCGCCCTGAACCCAGACCTGTGGGAGCGGCTTTTGGAGCTGTGCGGCTACCACAGGGTGAACCTGCACTGGGTCAAGGGCCACGCGGATAACGAATTTAATAACCGTTGTGATGAATTAGCGGTGGCGGAGAGTCAGAAGTTCAAGAAATAGAGCATGGCCCTTGGGGCCCCACCAAAGGTGGGGCGGCGCGATAAGCGCCGTGAATCTCGAAGCGAAGCGAAGAGTTCGCGCAGGCGGAATTCATTTCCGCCGAGCATATAGAGTCCAAAGGGGCCCCCACACGGCGGAAGCCGGGTGGGGAACCACGCGGATAACGAGTTCAATAACCGTTGTGACGAATTGGCCGTCGCCGAGAGCCAAAAGTTCAAGAAATGAGAAAAAGCACCTCTGCCTTCAGAAGCAGAGGAGCTTTTTTGTGCGCTTTATGGGTTTACAGCTCTTTCGCCACGTCCTCCAAGTAGTTGGGGGAGAGATTCTCCACATCTCCGGCGTCGCAGGCCGTTGCCAGGGCGGGGTCGATGGGCAGCCGGGCGAGGACTTTCAGAGCGTGGGCGGAGGCGATCTCCTCGATATGGCTCTCACCGAAGATGAAATGCTGCTTGCCGCAGTCGGGGCAGCGGAAGTAGCTGTAGTTCTCCACAAGGCCCAGGATGGGCACCTGCATCATCTCCGCCATCTTCACCGCCTTTTCCACGATCATGCTCACCAGCTCCTGGGGGGAGGTGACCACGATGATGCCGTCCACCGGCAGGGACTGGAACACGGTCAGAGGCACATCCCCCGTTCCCGGCGGCATGTCCACGAACATGTAGTCCACGTCCCCCCACTGCACGTCGCTCCAGAACTGCTTGACGGTGCCGGCAATGAGGCTGCCCCGCCAGACAACGGGGTCGGACTCGTTGGCCACCAGCAGATTGAGGCTCATGAGCTTGACGCCAGTGCGGGTGCAGACCGGGAGAATGCCCTGGTCGTCCCCCATGGCCCGCTCGTGGACGCCGAAGGCCTTGGGGATGGAGGGGCCGGTGATGTCCGCGTCCAGGACGGCGGCCTGCCTGCCCAGCTTCTGGACGGCGGCGGCCAGGGAGGCGGTGCAGAGGCTCTTGCCCACGCCGCCCTTGCCGGACATGACGGCAATGACCTTTTTTACGTTGGAGTTGGGGTTGGCTTTGGCCCGGAAGTCAAATTCCTCCGTGCGCTCTGCGCAGCTTTCGCCGCAGGTGGAACAATCGTGGGTACATTCTGCCATGGTATCCGTCTCCTTTTCCGATATCCCGGTTACTTATATTGATAGCTTCCCCCGCCGATGAACTCCCGGAGCAGGGAATTTTTGGCCACCAGGTCGGGGTCGATGGCCTCGAAGGCGTCAAAGGCGGCAATGAGATCCAAAAGCTCTCCCCGCCGGGCGTTCTCCTGGGGCACCGCCCGCAGGATGGGCAGGGCGTAGTTCTTCATCACCGACACCTCATAGGGCAGGGAGGAGTCAAAGATGATGTCGGCGCTGTTTTTGTAGGGGGAGATGTAGAGCTTTTCCCCCCGGCGCACATTGGCCCACATGGCCAGGGTCTCGCTGACGTCGGTGCCCCGGAAGTTGTAGTCCCGCACCGCCCGTCTCGTCAGGCGCATCCAGGTGCCCTTGAACTTCACCTGTCCATCCTCCATCACATTGGAGCGGGCGGAAATATAGAGCTTGGTGGCCTCCGGATGAGGCCCGGCGATGCCGGGGCCCAGGGCGTGGATCCCCTCGAAAATGGCGATCTCGTTCTTTTCCAGCTTCAGCGGCCGGCCCCGGGCGTCATTGCGCATCTGCCGGGCGAACTCGAACTTGGGGACGATGACCTCCTCCCCCCTGGAGAGCTTGGTGAAGGTCTCGTCCAGCAGCGCCGCGTCCAGCATCTTGGGGGACTCAAAGTCAATGTCCCCCTCTGGGGTACGGGGGGCCGTCTTCCGATCCAGGGTCTTGAAGTAGTTGTCCAGCGCCACCGTATGGGTGCTGATGCCCCGCAGCTCCAGCTCTTCCTCCAGCTTTAGCGCGGTGGTGGTCTTGCCGGAGCCGGAGGGGCCGGAGAGAAGGACGATGGGACTTTTCTCCATCCGCGCCTCGATCTCGTCCGCGGCGGCGGAGATCTTCTTTTGATAGGCCCTGTCGCACTCCAGAAGGAAGGTCTCCGGATCGGCCAGAATGGCCTGGTTGATCTCGTGCAGCTGATATGCCATGGTCAGTCTCCTTTCATCTCCAGAAGGAAGGGGGTCAAAGCGGCCTTTTCCCGGCAGATCTTGTCAATGTCCCGCAGGTATTCCTGGGGATACTTGGGGTTCACCACCCGTTCCAGCTTGCCCGTGCCGGGCCACACCAGCTTGGTCACCCCGCCGCCCCCCAGGGCCAGGATGGTGTGGAGCTCTTCCATCATGGCGATGTTGTAGAGGCTTGCAAAGCCGGGCTTCGTCCAGCCCACATTTTCAAAAGAGCCGGACATGTACTTTTGCCGGTAGAGGTAGTAGGGCTCGTACCCCGCCGCCCGCAGAGCTGTCCAGGCGGCGTCCAGCATTTCCTCCACCGCCCCTCCGGTGGGGAGGGCCTTGTGCTCCTCCATAAGCCGGGAGCCCTTTTTCAGGGCCAGGGTGTGGACGGTGACATTCTCCGGGGCCATGTCCAGCACCGCTTCCAGAGAGGCGGCGAAGCCCTCAGGGCCGTCCCCCGGCAATCCGGCGATGAGATCCATGTTCACGGCGAAGTCCCCGGCGGCGCGCACCTGCGCATAGGCCCTGCGAATGTCGTCTCCCGTGTGGGGGCGGCCCATCTGGGCGAGCACGGCGTCGTCCATGGATTGGGGATTTACCGACACCCGGTTCACCCGGTGCCGGGCCAGAACGGCCAGCTTTTCGGGCGTAATGGTGTCCGGCCGGCCCGCCTCCGCGGTGAACTCGGTGCAGCCGTCCAGGGGCAGGTGCGCTTCCATGGCGGAGAAAACGCTTTCCAGCTGCTGGGGGGACAGGGTGGTGGGGGTCCCGCCCCCCACATAGACCGTGCGGACGCTCCGCCCCGCATCCCTGAGCGCCTTGCCCAGAGCCTCCGTCTCCCGGCACAGTCCCTCCACAAAGGACTCCACCAGCGGAAGGCACTTGTCCACCGCCGCCGAGACAAAGGAGCAGTAGACACACCGGCTGGGGCAGAAGGGGATGCCCACATAGACCGAGACCTCCTCCGGCCTCAGGGCGGACTTGGCCGCCACGCTGTGTTGGGCGCAGTCCAGGGCCAGTTGGGCGCGGAGGGGGGAGACGTGATAGGTCTTTTCCAGCTCCTTTTGGGCCTGCTTTGGGGTGGCCCCGGCCCAGAGGGCGCGGGTGGGCAGCTTGGTGGGCCGTACGCCGGTGAGGCTTCCCCAGGGCAGGTCGCGGCCCAGCAGGGCGCTGCCGGCGTTATAAAAGGCCTGCTTCAACGCCCGCTGGACGGTGTGGTAGACCTCCTCCGGGGCCTCGTCCAGCTTCTCGCTGGGGAAGCGCACCACGCCGTTGTACCAGCCGTTGGCCCGAAACACCAGCGCGCACATGTTGGTCAGCTTTTTCCCCCGGTGAAGGGTGAAGACAACGGCGTTTTTTTCCTTTGCCAGGCTCTGGGGCGGCGGGTCGTCGGGATATTCCGGTTTTTCGCCGGGGAAGAGGGTGAGCATCATCTGCTCGGCGGCGTAGTGGTAACGCTCTGCGTCCCAATCCACATTGTCTGAGGTGAGCCAAAGCCTCATAGCCCCGCCCCCGTGGCCTGGCGCATATAGTAGTTGCCCCTGCGCTCCTGCTCCAGGGTGGAGAAGCCTTCGTGGCCGGGGAAGACCCGGAGATCTCCCTCCAGCTCTGCCAGGCGCTTGAGGGAGGCCATCATCTCCTCGTAGCTGCCGCCGTGCAGGTCGGTGCGGCCGCACTCTCCGGCAAAGAGGGTGTCCCCGGTGAAGAGGGCGTCCTGACAGCGCAGGCACACCGAGCCTTTGGTGTGGCCGGGGGTGGAGAGCACCTCCACCTGAAGGGCGCCCAGGGGCACCACGTCCCCGTCCCGCCACAGCTTTACATTGTGGAGCCCGGCGGTGTTCTGCATGGGGAGGGAGCAGTTGGCGTCCCCGGGGTGAAGATACACCGGCAGATCGGGCAGCGCCCGCTGGAGGGCGGACACGCCGCCGATGTGGTCAAAGTGCCCGTGGGTGAGGAAGACACACCGCAGCTGCCAGCCGTTGTCCGTACACAGGCGCAGCACGCTGTCTGTTACGTCGTCCCCGGGATCAATGACCGCCGCCGCGCCGCTGCTCTCATCTGCCAGAAGGAAGCAGTTTGTGTATACGGAGGGGATATAAATGTGCTTGATATCCATTTTGTATTCACCTCACAGGGTATCTGTGTCCAGCAGAATGGTCACCGGGCCGTCGTTCTGGGAGAAGACCTGCATATCCGCGCCAAACTCCCCGTGCTCCACATGGAAGCCCCGCGCCTCACACTGGGCCATGAACCGCTCATAGAGGGGGATGGCCAGGTCGGGCTTGGCCGCCCCGGAGAAGCCGGGCCGCCGGGACTTGCAGTCGGCAAAGAGGGTGAACTGGCTGATGACCAGCAAAGAGCCGCCCACCTGCTCCAGGTTCAGGTTCATTTTCTCGTTCTCGTCCTCAAATATGCGCAGGCCGCAGACCTTGTCCGCCAGCCTGTCGCAGGAAGCCTCGGTATCGTTGGGGCCCACGCCCAGCAAAACCAGAAAGCCGCCGTCTGTTTTGCCGTTTATTTTTCCGTCGATCTCCACCCGGGCGTTCTTTACCCGTGTCACCACCGCTCGCATAGGGTTTCCTCCTTGCAGGATTTGAATAGAGTCAGGATAGATATGGATATTATATCTCCCCCGGCGGAAAAGGTCAACAGAAGGGGGGCGCTCTCTTGACAAACGAAGCCCGGCGTTATAGAATAACAGTGGCCGTAAGGACAAACTGAATACAGGGGCGCTGGACGCAAGTCCGGCTGAGATGTAAAGCGTAGATGCCGCTTTCGGTCCCTCGAACCTGATCCGGGTAATGCCGGCGTAGGAAGCGATTTAGCAGACGTCTTCTGTCTCCTTTTCGTACCGCAATGCGCCATCCCGGTTTGCGCTTGCGGTACTTTTTGTAAAGAGAGGCAAAATTATGGAAAAGACATCTATGTCCCATGACCGCGTCCGTGCGATGGTGGAGGCCGCTTTGATGCTGGCTCTGGCCTATGCGCTGGACAACTTCGTCCCGCCCTTCTACCGCTTTCCCCAGGGCGGATCCATCGACCTGTCCATGCTCCCCATTCTGGTCTACTGCCTGCGCTGGGGCCCCAAGTGGAGCCTGAGCTGCTGCTTTGTCAACGGCGTACTCCAGTATTTCCTGGGCGGCGGCATTGCCATCTCCTGGCAGTCTATGCTGCTGGACTACGTGGTGGCATATACCCTGGTGTTCACCTGCGGCTTCGCTGCGGGGAAGAAGCTGGGCTGGCTGTGGGGGCCCATTATCGCCACGCCGGGCCGCTGGCTCAGCCTGACCCTGTCCGGAGCCCTTTTGTGGTATATGTACATGCCTGAGTCCTTCCTGGGCCTACCCATGACCAAC
This sequence comes from Vermiculatibacterium agrestimuris, assembly GCF_943193085.1. Classification (NCBI taxonomy): domain Bacteria; kingdom Bacillati; phylum Bacillota; class Clostridia; order Eubacteriales; family Oscillospiraceae; genus Vermiculatibacterium; species Vermiculatibacterium agrestimuris. Next base: position 58,003 of record NZ_CALPCU010000006.1, read on the forward strand.
GCCTGGGTGTATTCCGCCCTGTTCAACGGGGTGTTCTGCCTGCTGGTTCTGGCGGTGGATCTGGTGGCCCTGGGCCTGCTGCAGAGCGTGCCCGCCGTTCGCAAACAGATACTGAAGAAACAGAATTGAGGATTGATGCTATTGGGTACCGGTAAATTCAGCGGCGTACTGCTGGCCACCGACTTTGACGACACCTACTTTCCCGAGTCTGGCGTCCTGCCGAGGGCCAATCTGGAAGCGGTGGAGTACTTCAAGGCCCAGGGGGGCCTGTTCACCATCTCCACCGGCCGGGCCCACCGCACCTTCTCCCCCTTTCTGTCCATGGCCCCGGTGAATGTTCCGGTGATCCTCTCCAACGGCGCACAGCTCTATGACTTTGAAAAGGACGAGATGGTGCTGGAGACCACCCTTCCCACCACCATCGCCGCCGACCTTGCCGCCCTTGTGGAGAGGCACCCCACGGTGAGCCTGGAGGCCTACCACGGGGAAGAGGTGTACATCTGGAACCCAAACAGGTGGACACGGCACCACCTGAAAAAGGCCCGAACCGACGCTGTGGAGTGTCCCATCCTGGAGATGCCCCAGCCCTGGGGCAAAGCGATCCTGCACCAGGACAGGGAGCTGCTCCTCCCCGCCCAGGCGGATATCCTCCGCCTCTGGCCGGAGCGGTACGAGGCCATCTTCTCCAACGCCCACATGCTGGAGCTGACCGCCAAGGGAAGCACCAAGGGGGGCATGGTGCTGGAGCTGGCCCGGCGGTTGGGGGTGGAACGGGAGCACATCTACTGCGCCGGGGACAACCAGAACGACATCCCCATGCTTGCCGTCTCCGCCGTCCCCTTTGCCCCCGCCAACTGTGCCCAGGAGGTGAAGGACTGGGGCGCTAAGCTCCTGCCGGTCTGTGAAGAGGGGGCCATCGCCGCCCTTATCGGCGAGCTGGACAGGCTATATTCCTAAAACGAGCGGGCCTCCCCCCAACAGGGAGGCCCGCCCTTTTTGTCCACAAAACATTTGCCAACGGCAGGAGAGTTTGGTATAATAGCCGCAAAATGGTGGCCGCCCCCGACCGGGCGGGATGAGAGGGAAAAAGCGAGGGGGCAGAGAGCATGAACGTCAGTCTCATCGGTATGCCGGGGGCGGGGAAGTCCACCGTGGGCGTTCTTCTGGCCAAGCGGCTGGGCTACGGCTTCCTGGATACCGACCTGCTCCTGCAGCGCCAGGAGGGGGCCCTTCTGCAGACGATCCTCGACCGCCTGGGCAACGAGCAGTTTCTGGACACCGAGGCGGAGGTCATCGCCGCCCTGGACTGCCGCAATACCGTCATCGCCCCCGGGGGCTCCGTCGTGCTCCGGGAGCTGGGGGCCAAGCGGCTCAAGGAGCTGGGGCCCGTCATTTTCCTGGACTTGCCCTGCGAGGCGGTGGCGCGCCGGCTGGGCAATCTGGCCACCCGGGGGGTGACCCTGGCTCCGGGCCAGACCCTGCGGGAGCTTTACGACTACCGCCGGCCCTTCTACCAGAAATACGCCGACTTTACCGTGAACGCCGACCAGCCTTATGTTGAGGACACGGTGGAGCTGGCGCTGGCTGTGCTGCGGCAGTTGTAAAATTTTCCGAAACGTGGTATACTGTATTCACCGATAGTCTCACGGCGCAGCCGTGTTTGGCCCCCTCCAGCGGAAGGAGGGGCCCGGCGGGAAACGCCGCTATAAATTTCCGCTCCTCCGCTCCGGGACGCACAGCTGTGCGCCCCCGCTTTGCCGTGGGTGGAAGGATCGACAAAAAGGAACGTTTTTATGACCTTTCAAGACCTGGGGCTCTGCCCTGAGCTCCTCTCCGCCCTGAAGGCGCTGGGCTATGAAAAGCCCTCCCCCATTCAGGAGAAAGCCATTCCCCCCGCCCTTAAAGGCCGGGATGTGCTGGGCTGTGCCCAGACCGGCACAGGAAAGACCTGCGCCTTCGCCGCCCCCATCCTCCAGCAGCTCAAGCAGCGCCCGGGGAAGGGCCGGCCCATCCGCGCCCTCATCCTCACCCCCACCCGGGAGCTGGCCCTCCAGATCCAGGAGAGCTTTGAGCACTACGGGAAGAACCTCTCCCTGCGCTCCGCCGTCATTTTCGGCGGAGTGGGCCAGCAGCCCCAGGTGGATAAGCTGAAGGCCGGGGTGGATATCCTGGTGGCCACGCCGGGGCGGCTGGAGGATCTCCACAACCAGGGCTTTATCCACGTGGAAAACCTGGAGATCTTCGTGCTGGACGAGGCCGACCGGATGCTGGACATGGGCTTTATCCACGACGTGAAGAAGATCCTGACCTGGCTTCCCAAGAAGAAGCAGACCCTCTTCTTCTCCGCCACCATGCCCCCGGAGGTGCAGGGCCTGGTGGATCAGCTCCTCACCGACCCGGTGAAGGTGGCGGTGGATCCGGTCTCCTCCCCGGTGGAGGCCATCGACCAGAAGCTTTACTACGTGGACAGGGGCAACAAGTCCAAGCTGCTGGCCATGCTGGTGAAGGGGCCGGAGGTGAAAAGCGCCCTCGTCTTCACCCGCACCAAGCACGGGGCCAACAAGGTGGCGGGGGATCTGCAAAAGGCGGGGGTGGCCTCGGCGGCCATCCATGGCAACAAGAGCCAGACCGCCCGCCAGCAGGCGCTGGCGGACTTTAAGACAGGGCGTGTCAAGGCCCTGGTGGCCACCGACATCGCCGCCCGGGGCATTGATATCGAGGAGCTGTCCCATGTGTTCAACTATAACCTGCCCGATGTGCCGGAGACCTACGTCCACCGTATCGGCCGCACCGGCCGGGCGGGCCACGGCGGCGCTGCCATCTCCTTCTGCGAGTTCGGGGAGAAGGAGCTTCTGGCCCCCATCGAAAAGCTCTTAAAAAAGCCCATCCCCGTGGTGGAGGGACATCCCTTCCCCATGGAGAACTTTGAGGCCCCCAAGCGGGATAAGCACGGCAAGATCGTCAACGCCGACGACGCAGAGGCCCGCCAGGCCGCCCGGGAGAGGAAGGCGAAGCGTGAGCATAGCTGCGCCCCGGCGGATGGACTGGAGCGAGGGCGAGCGACGCCCCCAAAGGGGGCAAAGACCAGCCCGAGTCGTAGGGAAGCCGCCGGGAAAAGCGCAGCCAATGCGAGCGTGACACCGCCACGTTCTCAGCAGTCCCAGCCCCCCCAGTCCCCGCAAGGAGGACGCGACATCCCTAAGGCTCCTTCGTCGCCAAGGGCTGTCCAGCCCCCGCAGGGGGGACGGCGCACGTCCCCGGCGCAGACGTCCGCCGCCGGGAAGCGGAAAGCCGCGGGCTACAAGCCCAGCAAGACTCTGGACGAGGCCCTTACCGCCGTGGCCCCCGGGGGAATGGCCGATGACCCGGCGAAGGCCGCCGCCTTCGCCGCCTGGATGGCGGAGGAGCAGGCCATCCAGGCCAGGTATTACCACGACGCCCTGGCGGGGGAGGAGGTCATGGACGCCACCGCCCGTCTTCTGGCCCCCAAGGGCAGCGGCCAGAAGCGGCAGACGCCGCCGGCCCGACCGGAGGCGTCCCCCAAGCGGGGACAGCGCCCTGCCGGCCCGTCTCCCAAGCAGGAAAAGCGGGCTGACAAGCCGCAGAAAAGCCGGCAGTCCGCCCCCAAGCGATCCAAGTCCGCCCAGCCCCCGAAGGACTCCCGCCCAGCGCCCAAGCGGCCCGCGCCGGCGCCCAAGCAGGGGGCCAGGAAGAACCGCTCCGACCGCCGGGGCCGGCCCATGGAGGTGACCCTCCGTCTGGGCAGCCAGAAGGATTCCACCGAGCAGCAGGGAAGTCTGATGCGCCCCTACTATTTCAATCCGGAAGAGGATTAAAAAAGAGTCCCCGCCGTGTTACACGGCGGGGGCTTTCTTTATTCCTTTACAAAATAGGCGATGCCTGTGGCCCCTGGGCCTGCATGGGTGCCCACCACACTGCCGATGGCCCCCTCCCGAATATCCATTCCGGGGATGAGGGGCTTGAAGAAGGCCTCGCACTCGGCCATGAGCTCCGGCGCGCCGGTGTGGGCGAAGGCCACGGGAAGGGAGGTGTCCACCGGCTCGGCCTCTATGCGCTTGGCCATCCACTGATAACCGCCCTTTCTCCCCCGGGATTTCCCGGCGGCCTCCACCACGCCGTCCCGGACGTTGAGGATGGGGGTCACCCCCAGCACGCCCCCCACCATGGCGGTGGCGGCGGAGATACGCCCGCCCATGCGCAGGTACTTCAGGGTCTCCACTACGGCATAAAGCCGTAGGCGGGGGATCAGCGCCTCCAATCCGGAGACGATCTCTCGGGCGGTCTTGTGCTCGTCCCGGAGCCGGGCGGCCATCTCCACCAGCAGGCCCAGACCAAAGGTGACGGTGGTGGAGTCTATGATGTGCACCCGATCCGTGCCCAGGATCTGGGCGGCGATGACGGCGGACTGACAGGTGCCGGACAGCTGGGAGGAGAGGAAGACCCCTATGATCTCGTCCCCCTGCTCCACATAGGGCTTAAACCGCTCCACAAACTCCTCCGGGTTGGTCTGGGAGGTGTGGGGCAGCTCCTGGGCGGTGCGGAGGCGGGCGTAAAACGCCTCGTTGGTCAGGTCGATGCCGTCCCGAAAGCTCTCCTGCCCGAAGTGAACGGACAGAGGAACCACCTCTACGTCCAGCTCCTTCTGGCGCTGGAGGGAAAATTCGCAGGTACTGTCGCTGAAAATACGGATCATGAGAACGTCTCCTTTTTGGAATAATTGGCCCGGAAAAAGCCGGTGAGGCCCTGGAGGGCGGAGACCAGGGTCTGGGCCTCCTCATCGCTGAGCTGAGACAGGGCCCGGTCTACCATGTCGGCGTGGAACCGGGCGTGGGCGGCGGTGGAGAGCCGGGCCTTCTCTGTGGGGAAGATGCGCACCGCCCGGCGGTCGCTCTCGTCCCGGCGGCGCTCCAGATAGCCCTTCTTCTCCAACTGGTTGAGGGCCGTGGTGAGGGTTCCCGCCGTCACCCCCTGGGCGGCGGCGATGGCGGTGGCCCGGTTATCCCGGCCCTCGTCCACCGCCCGGCACACCTGGTCGATGAGGTGAAGCTCCCGCAGGGACAAGTCCCCACACTCCGGAGCCAGGCAATCCTCCTCCACCCGCAGGATCTCGTCAAAGACCTCCACCAAAAAGCGGTTGCAGGTCTCTCTTTTGTTCTCCACAGCCATTCCTCCCCGTCTCCACTCCGGGATATTTCTTTGAAAGACAAATTATTTGAATATCAAAGTGACTGCAGTATACACGGAATTGCTTTGATTGTCAAGATAAATTTTCGAAGAGACAAAAAAGCCGCCGGGAGATTTCTCCCGGCGGCTAATGGGTCGTGATGGGGTTATTCCTCTTCCTCCGCCGTGATGGCGATGTGCAGCTCGTCCAGCTGGGTCTGGGTCACCTTGCTGGGGGCGTCCATCATCAGATCCTGGGCGTTTTTGTTCATGGGGAAGGGGATGATCTCCCGGATGGAGTCCTCCCCGGCCAGCAGCATCACCATCCGGTCCACTCCCGGGGCGATGCCCGCGTGGGGGGGCGCGCCGTAGGTGAAGGCGTTATACATGGCGGGGAACTTGGCCTTCACGTCGTCCTCGCCCAGGCCCACCAGACGGAAGGCCTCCACCATGATCTCCGGATCGTGGTTCCGCACGGCGCCGGAGGACAGCTCCACGCCGTTACACACCAGGTCGTACTGGTCGGCGGTGATGGTGAGGGGGTCGATCTCGCCCCGGGCTGCTTTGTCCAGGGCCTCCAGGCCGCCGGAGGGCATGGAGAAGGGGTTGTGGCAGAACTCCAGCTCGCCGGACTCCTCCCCGATCTCGTACATGGGGAAGTCCACGATCCAGCAGAAGGCGTACTGCTCCTTTTTGAAGTGGTTGGGGCAGAATGCGCCCAGGGTCTTCACCAGCACGCCGGCGGTCTTCTGGGCGGCGCCCAGCTTCCCGGCGGACAGGCCCACGAAGGTATTGGGCTTCAGGCCCAGAGCGTCAATGATGGCCTGCTTGTTCTCCTGGACGAACTTGGAGATGCCGCCCACCAGCTCGCCGTTTTCGTCCATGCGGAACCAGTAAGCCTTGCTGCCCGCCTGCACCTCCACGTCGGCGCACAGCTTGTCGATCTGCTTCCGGGTGCCCTCAAAGTCGGAGACCACCACCGCCTTGACGGTGTTGCCGGCAAAGGGCTCGAAGCCGCACTCAGCGAGCAGCCCGGTGGCGTCGGCGACGGTGAGGTCGATGCGCAGGTCGGGCTTGTCGGTGCCGTAGGTCTCCATGGCCTCCCGGTAGGGGATGCGCAGGAAGGGGGCGGGGGAGGCGGTATCGTACTTGCCGTACTTGGCAAAGATGGGGGGCAGCACGTCCTCCAGCACGGCGAACACGTCCTCCTGGCTGGCAAAGGCCATCTCCATGTCCAGCTGGTAGAACTCGCCGGGGGAGCGGTCTCCCCGGGCGTCCTCGTCCCGGAAGCAGGGGGCGATCTGGAAGTACTTGTCGAAGCCGGAGGCCATGAGCAGCTGCTTGAACTGCTGGGGGGCCTGGGGCAGGGCGTAGAACTTGCCCGGGTGCTTCCGGGAGGGCACCAGATAGTCTCTTGCTCCCTCGGGGGAGGAGGCGGTGAGGATGGGGGTGGTGATCTCCATGAATCCGTGGTCGATCATAGAAGCGCGCAGGGCGGCGATGACCTGGGAGCGGAGGATGATGTTTTTCTTCACCTCGGGGTTGCGCAGGTCAAGATAGCGGTGCTTGAGCCGGATGGCCTCATCGGCCTCCCGGCTGCGGCTGACCTGGAAGGGCAGCTCGTTGTGGCGGCATTTGCCCAGGACGGTGAGGGCGGAGGGCACCACCTCAATGTCGCCGGTGGGCAGCTTGGGATTTTTGCTGTCCCGCTCCCGGACAAGGCCGGTGACCTGGACGGTGGACTCCTTGTTGAGGGCCTTGAAGGCCTTCACCATGTCCTCGGTCTCGCACACCACCTGGGTGACCCCGTAAAAGTCCCGGAGGACAGCGAAGCCCAGGCCCGCGCCCACCTCCCGGAAGTTCTCCAGGAAGCCGGAGAGGGTGACGGTCTGGCCGACCTGTTCCATGCGGAGCTCTCCGCAGTTGTGGGAACGGTAGGCTGTTTTGCACTGATCCATGAAAATCAACTCCAGTTCGTAATGTTTCTTTTGTATATAACGAAATGTATTGTATTTCGGGGGCTTACTGCAGGGTCGCCAGGAAGGCGTTGTAAAGGGCGGGGATGTCAATGGCGGCAATGGCGGTCTCGTCCATGGTCACCTGGGCCTGCTGGGCCAGGGAGGTGAGAAGCTGATCCAGCACCTCCTGCCGGAGGGCGGCGATGAGGTCGGGGTGCCCCGCCGGATCCAACCGCCAGATGATGTGGTAGCCGAACTGGGACTGTACCGGCTCCTTGGAGTACTCCCCGATGGCCAGGGCCTGGGTGCCCTTTTCAAACTCGGGGACCATCTCCCCGGAGGAAAAGAGGTAGCCGTCCGGGTTCTGGGCCATGCCGGGATCCTGACCGAAGACCTGGAGCAGGGCGTCAAACTGGTCCAGGGTGGGCACCGCCTCCAGCCCGTCCAGCACCGCCTGGGCAGTGTCCGGGTCGGGGCAGAGGATATGCTTGGCCCGCAGGAGCCCGTACTGCTTGGCATAGGTCTGGAGGGTCTCCTGGGAGGGGTTGGGGGTGAGCTGCTGAGCCAGCTGATCCATGGGGCAGCCCAGCTCCTCGGCCACGGCCTCCGCCAGGGTCTGATAGACCGCCTCGGTCTGGGCGGCGGAGAGGATATAGGGGGCGGGGGCGCCTATGTTATAGGTCTGGTTCCAGTCCAGCCTCTGGCCGGAGCTGGCGGAGAGCTGGTAATCCATGTCGTAGGCGATCATGCAGATCATATGCTCCAGAAGTTCCCGGCTGACGCTCCTGCCGTTCACCGTCATCACCGTGTCCGCCCCCGGGGTGGACACGGTGGGCGCCTTCTGGGGAATGAAGGGCTGACGCAGAGCGGGGTCGGTGATCCGGGCCACCATGGCGGCCACCTCAGCGCGCTGAAGGCCCCGGTCGCCGCTGAAGGTGCCGTACCTGTCCGTCCCGGTGAGGATACCGGCGTTGTAGAAGGCCAGCAGGCTTGGGTCGCTGGTGTCGGGCAGGGCGGTGATGGCGTTGATGGGGGCAAGCTCACTGGCGGGAGTCACCGCAGCGAGCAGGTCAAAAAACTCCTGCCGGGTGGCGGTCTTCGTGGGCTCGGGCACGGCCACCGCGTTGGAGGTCAGATAGCTCACATACTGCTGGTACCAGGGCAGCTTCTCCCCGGGGGCGGGAGTGACGCCGGGGATGGCCTGGCCGGTAAAGCTCTCCCGCAGCCGGGCGGCAATGGCGGCACACTCGGCCACCGTCATGGTGCCCTGAGGGGAGAAGCGATCTGTTCCGGTGCCCTTCATCAGCCCCGTCTCATAGCATTGCCTCACTGCGGAGGAGTACCAGGCGCTCTCAGAGACGTCTCCAAACCCGGCGTAGGTATTCACCGCCGGAAAGCTTCCCGCGGCCAGGGCGGGGGTGACCAGCAGGGTCAGAGCCAGGGCGAACGACAGCAGCCTCAGGGCCGATTTTTCCCGTGTGCGCAAAAGACCATCTCCCATTTGTAATTTATTTATGCCTCTGCACCCGCGGTGTAGTCGGGCGCCAGAGTTTCTCCCAGCAGATCGATCAGCCGGGAATAGTAGACCTGATAGTCAAAGTCCTTGTAAAGTTCGCCCCCCTGCTCTGCCGTGACCCCCAGAGCCGACAAGGTATCTTCCTTTACGTGTTCCAGGACGGTTTTCCCGTCCCCGGTCTCGGCGTGCCAGTTGAAGCCGTCCCCCAGGGCGGCCTCCCACTGGGCGATACTGTGGTTGACGGCGGTGAGGAACTCCTCGGAGGTGACCCCCACCAGCACCACCGCCCCGGAGGACAGGTAGGCCGCCTCCAGGGCCAGCTTCATGCGGTAGTCGGGAGACTGCAAGGGATCGCCGGGGACGAAGGTCTGCCGCAGCTCAGGCCGGGCGATGCGGGAGACCATGGCGGCCGCCTCGGCTCGGGTGAGGGATCGGCCGCCGGCAAAGGTACCCAGCTTGTCCACCCCGGTGAGGATGCCGGCGTTATAGAACTTCAATACCACCTCGCTGTCCTCGTCGGGCAGGAGGGTGATGGAGTTGATGGCGGTCAGCACGTCGGCGTCCTCTGGGATGGCGGCGTTCAAAAGATGGAGGAACTGCCACCGGGAACACTCCTCCTCTATATGGGCCAGAGTGGGGGTGAGGGTGGGGTCGGCGTCGCGCATATAATCGGCATATTTGGCCCACCAGGGCGGAGGGCTGACCACGTATTTCGAGGGGTCTGCCTCTGGAATGGCCTGCCCGGTGAGGGCCTCCCGCATCCGGGCGGCGATGGCGGTGCACTCGGCCACAGTGAGCACCTTCCCCGGCTCAAAGCCCTTGTTGGTGCCCGTCATCAGGCCGGTCTCATAGCACAGCTTGGCGTTGTCGTAAAACCAGTCGGTCGCCGCCACGTCGGCGTAGCCGGGGTAGACGTTAACAGCGGGAAACGTCTCCTCTCCGGCCGCCAGGGTGGGGGTGAGAAGCAGCGCCGCGGAGAGGAAAAGGGCAGTCAGGCGTTTCATAGAAGGAACCTCCAAAATCAGAATGTTTTTTAGACGGACTGAAAGAGGAAAGGTTCCTTATTCTTTGACCGGCGCACCCTGATTTCTGCCCTCCACCCGCTGCCGGAGCCAGCCGGGGGCCTTGGCCAGGGGCACCTGCACCTGATCGCCGGAGGTCATGTCCTTCAAAGACACCACGCCGCCTGCCACCTCATCCTCTCCCAGGAAAGCCACAAAGGGGACTGCGATGCGGTCAGCGTAATTCATCTTGGCCTTAAATTTCTTCGGCTCTGTATAGAGCTGGGCCTTGACCCCCACGCCCCGGCAGGCGGTGGCAAAGGCAATGGCGGGGGAGAGGGCTTCGGTCATGGGCAGGATGAGCACATCTGCCGGGGCGGTGGGCAGGTCGCTGTTGAGCAGCCCCTGCTCCTCCAGCACGTAGAACAGCCGGGTCAATCCGATGGAAATGCCAACTCCGGGAAGTTGTTTTTCGGTATAATATTCCGCTAAGTTATCATACCGCCCGCCGGAGCACACCGACCCCACCTCCGGGTGATCCAGCAGTACGGTCTCGTAGACGGTGCCGGTGTAGTAGTCCAGGCCCCGGGCGATGGTCAGGTCGATGGCAAAGTGATCCTGGGGCACCCCAAAGTCCCCCAGATACTTTACCACCGTCTCCAGCTCGGAAAGGCCCGTGTCCAGCATCTCGTTTTTCCCCTGGTAGGCCCGGAGGGCGGCCAGCGGAGCGTCGGCCTGGATGACGGAGAGAAGCTCCCCGGCGGTGGGGGGGGGAACGGCAAAGTCCTCTGTGAGGATGGCCTTCACCTTCTCCGGGCCGATTTTCTCCAGCTTGTCGATGGTGCGCATCACGTCCCCGGCCTGTTCGGAGAGTCCCAGGGCGGCAAAGAGGCCGTTGAGGATCTTCCGGTTGTTGATGCGGATGCGGAACCTGTTCAGGCCCAGGGCGGTGAAGGTCTGGTAGATGATGGCGGGGATCTCCGCCTCGTTGATGATGTCCAGCTTTCCGTCTCCGATGACGTCGATGTCTGCCTGATAGAACTCCCGGAACCGGCCCCGCTGAGCCCGCTCGCCCCGGTAGACCTTGCCGATCTGATACCGGCGGAAGGGGAAGGACAGCTCGTTGTAGTGCAGGGCCACGTACTTGGCCAGGGGCACCGTCAGGTCAAAGCGGAGGGACAGGTCGCTGTCCCCCTTGGTAAAGCGGTAGATCTGCTTCTCCGTCTCGCCGCCGGCCTTGGCCAAAAGCACCTCGCTGGACTCGATGACGGGGGTGTCCAGGCCGGTGAAGCCGTAGAGGGCGTAAGTCTTTTCCAAGATCTCCCGTATCCGGTCAAACTGTTTCTGCCTGGCGGGGAGCAGCTCCATAAAGCCGGAGAGGGTACGGGGTTTGATCCGTTCCATGGCACATCTTCCTTTCAACAAAAAGGGGCAGGCACTTGTCCCAGACAGGGGACGAAGACGCCTGCCTCCGTAGTATCCATATCCGTTGCGGCGCCCGTGGAGAGCGCCGCAATGATATTACCGCAAGATCCCTGAGATGTCAAGCGTAGAAGGGGGTGGGGCCGGGCTTCACCGCGTCCCGCCAATCCAGGTCGCCCCGGGCCAGGCCCATAATGAGCATTTCGGCGGAGGCTACATTGGTGGCAAAGGGGACGTTGTACTGGTCGCACAGCCGGGTGATGTAGTCCAGGTCGGCGTCCAGGTTGTGGGATTGTGGATCGGTGAAGAAGAGCACCATATCGATCTCGTTGTAGGCGATGCGGGCGCCGATCTGCTGACTTCCCCCGTGCTCGTGAGAGAGGTAGAGGGTGATGGGCAGACCGGTGGCCTCGCCCACCACACGGCCGGTGGTGGCGGTGGCGCAGATCTGGTGCTTGGCCAGAATACCGGAATAGGCAATGCAGAATTGCACCATCAATTCCTTTTTTCGGTCATGGCTGAGCAGCGCGATATTCATAATGAATCCCTTCCTTCTTGACAGGAGTAAAAAGACGGGAGCGAAACGCTCCTTTTACCGTATCCGCATTACCGGCACCCGCTGCCCCAAAAGCCGCAGGGCGATGTTTCGGTAACCGATAGCCGCGCCCTTGCTGGCACGGAGGATCAGGGGCATGCCCTGGTTGGCGGCAAGCATCACCTGGCTGTCCTCAGGCACCACGCCCAGCAGGGGCAGTCCGGCGGCGTCCATGGCGTCGTCGATGGTAAACTGCAGCTTTTTCAGCAGCTTGGGCTGCACCCGGTTCACCACCAGATGGATCTGGCTGACCAGGTGGGAAAGCTCCGTCACCGTCCGCTGGGCGTCCCGCAGGGCGGAGGCGTCGGTGGTGGAGACCACGATGGCCCGGTCGCACCCGCACACCGCCAGCCGGAACCCCTCGCCCAGTCCCGCCGGCGCGTCCAGCAGGATAAACTCATATTTCCGCCGGGCAGAGCGCAGAAGGTCGCGCATCTGACTGGCCTGGATGGGATCTCCCAGAGTCAGGGGGGCGGTGAGGAGAAAGAGCCCCGGGATCTCCGGGTGCTCCACCACGGCCTGTTCCAGAGGACACCGGCCCTGGAGCACATCAGTAAAGTCCATGAGGGCCCGGTCGGCCAGGCCCAGGGACAGGTCTAAGTTCCGCAGACCCACGTCCATGTCGATGCATAACGTGGGGTGGCCCAAAGCGGCCAGACAGGAGCCCACCGCGCCGGTGAGAGAGGTCTTTCCCGTCCCCCCCTTGCCGGAGGTGACGGCGATCACAGCAGACATTCCAAAACCTCCCTCTATCCAGTTCATTATAGCACGGGATCGAATAGACAAGCAATGTCTTTTTGCAATTTTGCCCCGAGAACACAAGAAAGATTTGTTAAAATTTACAGCGGCGCCTTTTTGATCTTTCCCCAGCTCCGGGGCAGGCCCTTTGGCGTGGGCGCGGCCTTCTCCACCCGCACCAGCCGGTGGGACACCTCCGTGCCGGGGATCTGGTAGTCTATGCTGTCCAAAAGCCTGCCGCCCAGCCGCTTCACGGCGGTTTCCCCCGCGGCGGTCTCCTCGGCGCTGTCCACGCTCTTCATGGCCAGAAACACGCCGCCGGGCTTTACATAGGGCAGGCACAGCTCGCACAGGGCAGGGAAGGCCGCCACCGCCCGGGAGGCGGCGATATCGAAAGCGTCCCGGTACCCCGGCTCCAGGGCCAGCTCCTCCGCCCGGGCGTGGAGGCACCGAACGCCGTCGAGGGAAAGAGCTTCACAGACCGCCGCCAGCCAGTGTACCCGCTTACCCAGGCTGTCCACCAGGGTGAGGGAGAGGGAGGGCTCCAGGATCTTCAGCACCATGCCGGGAAACCCGGCCCCGGTGCCCACGTCGACGACGGACTTTCCCGCCAGAGACACGCCCGCATGGGTCAGCACTGCCGCCGAGTCCAGGAAATGCAGCTGGGTCACCCCCGCGGGATCGGTGATGGCGGTCAGGTTCATTACCTGGTTCTGCTCCAAAAGAAGCTCTCCGTACCGGCACAGCTTGTCCACCGCCCCCTCAGGGGGCGTGAGGCCCATTTCCCGCAGCCCTTGGGCCAGAAGCGTTTTTATCGCCTCCATCATAGCTGTACCCAAATGGCGCACACGCCCTTTATCAGCCCTGCCAGGGCCAGCAAAAAGGCTGCCCCGGCAATGGCCACGCAGGGCAGAAGGCCGCCCCGGCCCTTGCCCTGGCGGTAGCGCAGGATGGTGGAGGCGCCCAGCCCGCACAGGGCGGGGGAGAGCATCATGCCGCCAATGCCCCGGAGATAGGCGCCGTGGGACAGGGCATAGGTGCTCAGAAGCACCAGAATGACCATGTACACCACGCCCACCCAGGCCCACAGCCGCTGCATGGGGGTGGCGTATTTGACCGGCTCGGCCGGCTGTGTCTGCTGCTCCAGGTCTTTGTCCTCCAAGGCCCTTCGCCTCCTTTTTTCAGAAATACGATATGCCGCTTATGCTCCGGCGCGCAGCTCCGGCCGCAGAACGCGAGCCAGCACCGCCGCCGCCTGGGCCCGGGTGAGCCGTCCCAGAGGGTGGAAGATGCCCTGCTCATCCACACCGGTAAAGATACCTGCCTGGTAGAGGGCGATAGCGGCCTCTGAATCGGTGTCGGGAGGTATTCGGTCATAGAGGGGAGAGCAGTGCTCTGGGCCGGTGACGGCCCAGATAAAGGCGGCGAGATCTCCCCGGAAGCAGGGCCAGGACAGGAATTCCTCCTGATCCAGTAGGGCCAGCTCCTCCCAGGTGCGGCCCTCCGTGTGGGCCAGATACAGCAGGTATTCGTCTGCCGTCCAGGCGCTTTCCAGGCTGGACAGGGGATCGGCGATGGCCCCCACCGCCGACAGTTCCACCAGATAGAGATTTTCGTCCCGCCACCAGTTGTTTACCATGGAGCGGTAAAAGTCCCCGTTGCTCTCCAGGTAATGGGTGAGGCCCATGAGAAGGGGCCACAGGTCCTCCTCCTGGGCAAAGGCGTAGCCCTGCTCCAGCTCTCCCGACTGCCGCAGGTGCTCCTCGTAGCCCACGCTCTCATGGACAAAGGCCCGTTCCTGGAACCTGTCCCGAAAGGAGGTGTAGTACCCCAGCCCCCGCACGTCGACGGTCAGGGTCAAGTGGGCCTGGGTGCCCACCCGTTCCAGCAGATCGTCCCCGAAGCACAGGAACATGGGCTGCCTGGGGGCGCTCATCATAGTGACCTGGATATCGGCAAAATTCCCCACCTGGGCCCCCGTCTCGTCGCAGATGCGCGCCAGGTCGTTGGGATCGGCGGGCAGGGCATGCCGGGGCAGCGCCTCTCCGGCGCTTCGGGCGTGGAGCCGGGCGGCGAGCACCATGGCCTCCGTCAGGGTCAGCTCCCGGTCAGGCGCAAAGCGGCCCCCGCCCACGCCGTCCATCAGCCCCTCCTCCACGCAGACCTCCACATAGGGAGCAAACCAGTCCTCCGGGGACACGTCGGAAAAGCTCTGCTCCTCCGCCCCAAAGGCGGGAAAAAGGCAACAAAGAGTAATAATGAGGGATAAAATTACGAATCGTGTTCGCCTCATGGTCACTGGGCTTTTTCTTTGAGCAGGTCGCGGATCTCGGTGAGCAGGGTCTCCTCCGCGGAGGGCTCGGGGACGGGCTCGGGCGCAGGCTCGGCGGGGGCCTCCTCCTTCTTGCGGTGCATGGAATTGATGCCCTTGATGAGGCAGAACACGGCAAAGGCGATGATGAGGAAGTCCAGGATGGTGGCCAGGAAGCTGCCGTAATTGATAGCCACCGCCGCGGCGATCTCCTCGCCGTTTTCCACCACCGCCTCCTTGAGCACCAGCCGCCAGCCGCTGAAATCCACGCCGCCGGTGAGCATGGAGACGGCGGGCATAATGACGTCGTTGACCAGGGACGTGCTGATTTTGCCAAAGGCGCCGCCGATGATGACGCCCACGGCCATATCCATCACATTGCCCCGGGCGATGAACTCCTTAAATTCGCCCCAAAATCCTTTCTTTTCTGCCATGTCCGGTCTCCTTTTTCTGTTATTTATTCTTGTGATCCCATCAGGCCCAGCATATAGAGCGCCATGTAGAGCGGGTCGTCCTGGGTGACCTCTTCGGCGGTCAGGGGGAGCTCGGCGCCGTCCGGGCGCAGATGGCCGAAGACCATCTCCCCGCCGCTGCGCCGCAAGAAGCTGGCCTGTCCGTTCTCAAAGGGAGTAAGGAAGTCATATTCCAAGGGGATGACCACGTCTCCCTGAGTGTTGATCATGCCCTTTTTCCCGTTGTAGTGGAGCGGGCTTGCATAGTCTCCGGCACTGCCGACCACTACAAGGCCCTCCTCGTCAGGGGAGTTGTAGATACGGGGATAGAGGCAGGGGAGCACCACATTTCCCTCCGTATCCAAAATTCCCTTGTTGCCCTTTTGATCCGTGACAATGACAGCGCCATCCTCTTCCACGACCAGGTAGGCGTACTGGGCGGGAATACGCACCGTTCCCGCGGCGTCCTTCAGCCCATAAAGGCCATCTTCCTCAAAGGGGGTGACCCCGGCATCCTCTTCCGGCGCAAGGGCGATACGCAGGGAGGGCTCCACGATCCGGGCCGCCATGGCGGCGGCCTCCGCCCGGGTGAGGGTGCCCTCTCCGGAGAAGGTGCCCTCGCCGTCTACCCCGGTGAGGATGCCGGCGTTGTAAAAGGCCAAAATGGCCGCCTTCTGGTCGGAGGTAAACGCCGAGGCGTCGGGGAAGGTGGAGATGCTGTTGACGGCCTCCAGCCGTTCCACCAGCCCGCCCACTGTCCGGTTCAGATCCAGCACAAAGCCCTGGCGGCTGGCCTGGCTCTCCCGGCCCGCGTACTGGAACTCAAAAGGGCGCTGCGTCAGCAGGCCGTGGGCCTCCAGGCAGTATGCGGCGTCCCGGAACCAGTCCCCCGGCCCGGGGAGGGTCTGATAGGCGCCGACCCAATCCAGCATGGCGTAGTAGTCCTCGTCATACTCGGCGGGGTGAAAGTGCAGGCCGCCGCCGTACCAGCTGGCCGTCCCGGCCACAGGGGCGCACTCCCCCGCCGTCACGGTCACCTCATGCTGGGAGCCCTCCTCCCAGTCACGGAGATCAGGGGCCTTTGTCTCGCCGGGCCGGATCAGCAGAACGGCCGACATGGGTACGGGGTTGAGACGGAACTCCGGGCTGAAAAAGAAGAATTCGGCGCCGTCCTCCAGGGTGAGGGTCAGCTGGCCCCAAGCCTCCGGCGCGGGGAGAAAAGCGGCCTGCCCCGCCTCCCCCAGCTGGCCCAGCCGGGCGGCCAGCGTGGCGCTCTCGGCGCAGGTCAAGACCCGCTCCGGCTCAAATTTTCCCTCGCCCGTCCCCTGCATAAGCCCCTTTTCCACGCAGACCTCCACATAGGGAGCGAACCAGTCCTCCTGGGACACGTCGGAAAATCCGGCGCTCTCTGTGGCCAAAGCAGGGGAGAGACAACAAAGAGTAATCGCAAAAGAAAAAACTACAGAAAGGACTCGCTTCATCTGAAGAACCCTCCGTTCCAAAGTAAAGGGTCGCGACTGGGCGAAAGAAATGTTCGAGGACGAAAGAAAACGACTCGCCTTCCGTAAGGCAAAAGTGCTTTACAGAATATATTCTTACTGTTTGGGGGTAAGCACCTTGGTGCCGCCCATATAGGGCCAGAGCACCTCGGGGATCTTCACGCTGCCGTCCGGCTGCAGGTTGTTCTCCAGCAGGGCGATGAGCATCCGGGGAGGGGCCACGCAGGTATTGTTGAGGGTGTGGGCCAGCTGGATCTTACCGTCGGCGTCCTTGTAGCGGATCTTCAATCTCCGGGCCTGGGCGTCGCCCAGATTGGAGCAGGAGCAGACCTCAAAATATTTCTGCTGCCGGGGGCTCCAGGCCTCGATGTCGCAGGACTTCATCTTCAGGTCGGCCAGGTCGCCGGAGCAGCACTCCAGCTGCCGCACGGGGATATCAAAGTTGCGGAAAAGCTCCACGGAGTACCGCCACAGCTTCTCATACCAGTCGCGGCTCTCCTCAGGCTTGCAGACCACGATCATCTCCTGCTTTTCAAACTGGTGGATGCGGTACACGCCCCGCTCCTCGATGCCGTGGGAGCCCTTCTCCTTGCGGAAGCAGGGGGAGTAGGAGGTGAGGGTTTGGGGCAGCTTGGCCTCGGGGATGATCTGGTCGATGAACCGGCCGATCATGGAGTGCTCAGAGGTACCGATGAGGTAGAGGTCTTCCCCCTCGATCTTATACATCATGGCGTCCATATCGGTCTGGCTCATAACGCCCTCCACCACGTTGCCGTGGATCATGAAGGGGGGGATGCAGTAGGTGAAGCCCTTGGAGATCATAAAGTCCCGACCGTAGGCCAGAACCGCCTCATGAAGCCGGGCAATGTCCCCCAGCAGGTAGTAGAACCCGGCGCCGGACACCCGGCCGGCGGCGTCCATGTCGATGCCGTCAAAGCGCTCCATGATCTCGGTGTGGTAGGGGATGTCAAACGCAGGCACCACGGCCTCTCCGAACCGCTCCACCTCCACGTTGGCGGAGTCGTCGGGGCCGATGGGCACAGAGGGGTCGATGATGTTGGGGATCTGGAGCATGATGCGGCGGATCTTTTCCGCCAGCTCGGTCTCCTTGGCCTCCAGGGCGGAGAGGGTGTCGGCGTCAGCGGAGACCTCCGCCTTCAGGGCCTCGGCCTGCTGAAGCAGAGACTCGTCCCCGGACTTTTTGGCCTGGCCCATGAGCGCGCCCACCTGCTTGGACTTCTGGTTCCGGGCGGTGCGCAGATCCTGGGCGGCCTGGATGGTCTCCCGGTTTTCCTTGTCCAGGGCGATGACCTCATCCACCAGGGGGAGCTTGGCGTCCTGAAATTTCTTCTTGATATTTTCCTTTACCGCGTCGGGATTTTCCCGAACAAATTTGATGTCCAGCATTGTTAACACCTCATTTTAAATTTCCCTCAATACAGGGCATTGTAGATTTCATTGTATCGTTCCAGGGGAGAGTAGCGGTCGTTGTCGGTGGCCTTTGTGCTGGGCAGGAAGCTCTCAAGACCTACGTCCTTCAGCTCCTGGATCAGCTGGCGGCAGAGGTTATAGCGCTGACGAACATAGGCTTCGTCGATCTGCCAGAAGTAGTCCATGGCCTTCATTCCCGCCTCCTGGGCGTCAGCGTAGCGCTCTGCCGCATCAATGGTCTCCTTAGCGTCGGTCAACTGGCTCTCCAGCTGCGCGAGCTGCTCCTTCAGAGCCTGGTTTTCCTCCCGCAACGCATCATTGCTGGCGATGAGATCCTGGATGGACTGCACCGCCGAGGCGGACTGCTTTAGGGCGTCGGTGGTCTCGGTGTTGCTGCGCTGCTGCTGAAAATAGGCCCAGAGCAGCAGCAGGAAGGCCACGGCGAAGAGAATGACCAGATAGCCCATTACCGGGGATCGCCGGGACTGGCGGGATCGCCGGGGGCGGGGCTGCTGTGTGGCTTCCGGTTCCTGTCGGCTCAACCCACGGCCCCTCCCTTCGGGCCGGCCTTGACCTGCTCCAAAAGATCCAGCAGGGCGTTCAGGTCGTCCTCATCGTAGTATTCGAACTCCAGCCGGCCCTTTTTGGCCCCCTGGTGGATGGCCACCTTCCGGCCGAAGCGGCTGGACAGCTCCTTCTCCACGGAGTCCCGGTAAATTTTATGCGGGTCGGCGTCCTTGGCCTTTTTGGGAGTCTCTTCCGCGGCCTCCTCCCGGAGCATTCGCCGCACGGCCTCCTCCACCTGCCGCACGGACAGATCCTCGTCCACCGCCCGCTGGGCCAGATTTCTCTGCTGGGAGGAGGAGGGGGCGCCGAGAAGGGCCCGGGCGTGACCGGCGGAGAGCCGGCCCTGCTCCAAAAGCTCCTGCACCGGATCGGGCAGGGAGAGCAGCCGGGTGGCGTTGGCGATGGCGGGCCGGGATTTGCCCACCCGCTGGGCCACTTCTTCCTGGCTCATGCCGAAGTCCTTCATCAAAACCTTGTAGCCGTTGGCCTCCTCAATGGGGTTCAAGTCCTGCCGCTGGAGATTCTCGATCAGGCCCAGCTCCATGACCTTCCGGTCGTCGGCCTCGATGACCACGGCCGGGACTTCCTTCAGCCCCGCCAGCTTGGCCGCCCGCCACCGCCGCTCACCGGCAATGATCTGATAATAGCCGGAGGCCAGGCGGCGGACGGTGAGAGGCTGGATAATGCCGTGGACGCGGATGGAGTCGCTGAGATCGGCCAGAGCCTCGTCATCAAAATATTTCCGGGGCTGATTCAGCCCGGGCTGTACCTGAGAGATGGGGAGGAACAGGGAACCCTGACCCTCTTTTGCATCCTGAAGGACGGCGTCCCCCAGCAGAGCGCCAAGGCCCTTGCCCAGGCCCTTATTGTCAATTTTCTTTGCGGCCATAAAATGCTTCCTTTCTGTTTCACGTGAAACATTACTTATTTCTTCCGATGACCTCGTTGGCCAGCAGGGAATAGGCTTCGGTTCCCCTGGAGTAGGGGTCGTAGGCGTCGATGGGCTTGCCGTGGCTGGGGGCCTCGCTGAGGCGCACCGTCCGGGGAATGACCGTGGCGTAGACCTGGCCGGGGAAGTGGCGCTTGACCTCCTCCGCCACCTGCATGGAGAGATTGGTGCGGCTGTCGTACATGGTGAGGAGCACGCCCTCCATACCGATCTTGGGATTGAGGGAACGTTTGACGATGCGCACGGTGCTCAACAGGTCGGAGAGACCCTCCAGCGCGTAGTATTCGCACTGTACCGGCACCAGTACGGTGTCGGCGGCGCACAGGGCGTTGAGGGTAAGCAGCTCCAGGGAAGGGGGGCAGTCGATGAGGATGAAGTCATAGTCCGCCGCCACGCTGTCCAGCGCCTTGCACAGCAGGTGCTCCCGGTCAGGGATACCGATCATCTCGATGCCCGCTCCCGCCAGGGACTTGTTGACCGGCAGGACGTCGCAGTAGGGGGTGGAGGTGATGGCCTTCCGGCACTCCACACCATCGATGAGCACCTCATAAACGCTGGGGGTGGCAGTGGTTTTGTCCACACCCACGCCGGAGGTGGCGTTGGCCTGGGGGTCAAAGTCGCACAGCAGGACGCGCTGGCCCTTGCTGTGGAGGGCGGAGGCCAGATTTACGCAGGTAGTGGTCTTGCCGACGCCGCCCTTTTGATTGACGATTGCAATTCGTTTCGCCATATGTGAAAGCCTCTCTTGTCAAAATTGAAGTGGTAAAATCTATTATACTCAGAAAACCGGCGCTTTTCAATAGGGGAAGAGAGAAAAAGACAAAAAAGAAGTCTTCCATGTTTCACGTGAAACATGGAAGACTTTTCAGAGAGATCGAATTTATCCGGCGGCGGCCTGGCGGGGGATGCGGATGGTGAGAAGGATGGCCTCCTCGGTGTCCTGCCGCTGGCAGTCCGCCCGCACCCCGGCGGACTGCATCATGCTCAGACCGTGGGTCACGGTGTTGAGGAAAAGGCGCACATCCTTTAATATAAAGGTAGGCTTTGCCTTGCGGGGAGCAGGGGAGAGAAGTGCCTCCACATATTCCTCGGTTTTGGCCACGGTCAGGTCATGGGACACCACATAATGGGCCGCAGCCTCCTGCGCCTCTGCGGGAAGGCGGAGAAGGGCCCGGGCGTGGCGTTCGGTATGGCCGGAGCGGCGGAGAAGCTTTACGGCCTCGGGAGAGAGCTTCAGCAGCCGCAGCTTGTTGGCCACCGCCGACTGGGACTTGCCGATCTGCCGGGCCACCGCCTCCTGGCTCAGGCCGGTAGCGTCGATAAGGGCCTGGAGGGCCTGAGCCTCCTCCCAGAAGTCCAGATCCCGCCGCTGGACATTTTCAATGAGCGCCAGCAGGGAGGACTCCTGGGGGTCTACATTGACGACGATACAGGGTACCTCACTGAGCCCGGCCAGCCGGGCAGCCCGAAGCCGACGCTCCCCGGAAATGAGCTCGTAGCCGTTGGCGCAGCGGCGGACGGAGAGGGGCTGGAGGATACCGTGCTGGGCAATGCTCTCGGAGAGCTCCTCCAGACCCTGCTGGGAAAAGTGCTGCCGGGGCTGGTTGGGGTTGGGGGCCAAAATGGAAATTGGCAGAGAGAGTACCTTGTTGCTTTCGAAAAGCCCCTTCTTACGTAAGAATTGCATGAAAAACCCTTCTTTCCCAATGGTTTGGTCTGGATAACCAGATTTTACCATTTCCAGACAGGGAAAGAAGGGGAATACCGTCGGGGAGGAAAAATTTTCCTTTTCTTCGGCAGGTGACATTTGTAGATACAAGGACAGGAAAAAGAGGGAGCCCCTGCGATTCAAGGACTTCCGCCGGAAACTGATGGGGAGGGTGGGGTCAGGCCCGGAGGAAGCCCTTTCCGAAGATTTCGCTGGAGTTGGTGATAAGCATAAAGGCGTGGGGCTGATAAGCCGTTGGCGGCTTTGCCGCCTTACGGATAATACGTCCCCACGCCCCGAAGGGGTGGGGTCAGGCCCGGAGGAAGCCTTTTCCGAAGATCTCGCTGGAGTTGGTGATGAGCATAAAGGCGTGGGGGTCGTTCTGCCGGAGGAAGTTCCGCAGGAGCACCGCCTGATGGCGGGAGAGAGCGGTAAGGATCACGTACTGCTCCTGGTGCGTGTAGGCGCCCTGTGCCTTCCAAACCGTGGCTCCGCGGCCCAGAGCCTCGTTGATATAGTGGCAGATCGGGTCGGGCGTGTGGGTCACCACGGTGAAGGACTTTCTGCGGTTGAGGGATTCGATGACACCGTCGATCAGAGTGGAATGGATGGCCAGCCCCAGAAGGGAGAAAAGGCCGGTCTCGATGCCGAAAACAAACAAAGAGCTGCCGGCGATGAAAACGTCACAGAGCAAAAGGGCCCGACCCACGTCCAGGCCGGAGTACTTTTTCAGGATCAGAGCCAGGATATCGCTGCCGCCGGTGGAGGCCCCAATATTAAAGAGAATGGCGGAGCCCATAGCGGGAAGACCTACGCCGAAGAGGAGCTCCAGCAGCTTTTGATCGGTCAGGGGGCGGGCCATAGGGAGAAGCCAGCTGAAAATCTGGATGAGAACGGTGTAGAAAAGGGAACAGTAGACGGTCTTGAAGCCAAAGGACTTGTCCAACATGAGAAAACCCAAAATGAGATAGAGGATGGTAATAATGGAGTTGATGGTACTGGTGGAGAGAAATGAGGCGGGGATAAGATGGCCGAGCAGAACGGAAAGACCGGAGACGCCGCCGGTGGAGAAGTGGTTGGGGAATTTGAAAAAGTAGACCCCCATGGATACCAGGGCGGCCCCCAGGGACATAAGAAGAAACTCGATCATGCTCTGTTTGGTGAGCTTCATGGCAAAAGCCTCTTTCCTTTTTGGCGATTTCAGCGCTGGGAGAAAACAGACCAGACATTATAATTGGGAACGTCGGGATAGTCGGGGATGATGCCAAGGCGCCAGACGGACACGCCGGTGACGCCGAACAAACGGGCCAGCTGGAGCTTATCCGCCACGCTGCGGGTATTTTCGTACCAGAGTTTATAGTGCCCGCCGTCCTCGATGGTATATTCAATATAGGGGTTGTGGCTGCTCTCGTCCCAGGAGTAGACTGTGTCGGGCTGGACGATGCGCTTGGAGATAGTGGAGGGGGCGGGATGGTAGAAGGTGGTGTCCAGCAGAAGGCCGTTTTCATCCACGTGGAAGCCGGTGGTGTTGAAGGAGATGGCCAGGGCCAGCTTGGATCTGTCCTGAACGCCGGTGTCCGGGTCGGTGACGTGCTGGAGGGCGGTATAGATCTGATCCAGGGGCGTCACGGGGCAGTAGGTATTGGATGTGCCCAAATAGTAATCAGGGATGGAGGCCCACTGGTAGTCATGGGCCATGAGGATCACCTTGTCGCAGACCTCTCCCAGCGCACGGTAGTCAAAGCCGCCAAACCAGGTGTCGGGCTGGACGCAGACGTAGAGGGGCTTATGGTCGGGAAGGGCGGCGCGCAGGTCGGCCATAAAAGCGGAAAAAGCCTCCCGGTGTTCGGTGCGCAGGCCCTCGAAGTCGATGGTGAGGCCGGCATAGGGCTGAGCGGCGGCCACCAGGGCCTCCACCGCCTGGGCCTGGGTGGAGGCTGCGACCACGCCGGCGAAGGTGGAGGCGGAGGAAAAGACGTTGAGGTTGTAAGGAATATCCCGCGCATCCCAGTAGGCGGTGACCTCGTCGGCGCCTGTGGGCCGGGCCCAGTCATTGCCGCTGGTGGCTTCGCTGTTGACCAGAGGGGCGCCCGCCTCGGTCAGCTCCAGCCGGGCCCAGCCCACGCTGAGGTGATCCAGCGCGTCGGTGAGGGAGAGCTGGGAGTAGGAGGAGGTGGCGTAAAAGGCGTGGAGCCAGTCGGTCTGGGAGTAGTACCGCTCATAACAGCGCACCAGCATGGCGGCCACCTGCTCCCGGGGAGCGGAGAAGGTGGGGAGGAACTGGAGCTGGCCCTTCTGCTCCGCGCCGGTGAGGATGCCCAGATCGTAGGCGATGGCGGCGTAGCCCTTGTCCTCCGTGACGTCGGGGAAGGGGAGCTCGACATTGCGCAGGGACTGGGCCAGGGAGTCGTACCCCAGGGCCTGCACCAGCATTTTGGCCATTTCCATGCGGGAGATGTAGTCGTCGGGGAAGAAGAGGCCCCCGTGGGCCTCCACCCCGTGATCGGCGGCGGCGTCCACATAGCCCTGGGCCCAGTGGCCATCGCAGTCCCGGTGGAAGGACTGGTCGTAGTCCGTCTCCTCCCAGGAGAACATCCGGCACAGCACGGTGACGAACTGGGCCCGGGTCATGTTCTCTCCCACGCCGAAGCGGCCGTCGGGATAGCCCTCCATCAGGCCGTACCGGGCGGCTTTTTCGATAGCCTCAGCCGCCCAGGTGGCGGAGGTATCGATGTAGGCCCGAGCGGGCGGGGCGCAGGTAAAGGCCAGCGCGGCGGAGAGGAGGAGGGGCGTCAGTTTGTGTTTGAGAGACATAGGAGCCTCCTTTCGGAAGGCGGAGGAAAACTCCGCATTTTCTTTAGAAAAGGACAGAACGGCAGCGGCTATTATCATTTCCGGAAGAATAACAGCCATTTTTGGCTATTATAGCAGGTTTCCGCCGATGATACAACAGCGGGGGGATTGCTTTTTTATGACGAATTTTGTACAATAGAACAATTGAAACGGAGGAGGGACGGGCATGAAGCTGCTGGAGGAGCGCATCCGAAGGGACGGAAAGATCCGGGAGGATGGCGCGGTATTGAAGGTGGACAGCTTTCTCAACCACCAGATCGATGTGGGGCTCTACAACGAGATCGGGAAGGAATTTTTCCGCCTGTTTGCCGACGAGAGGGTCACGAAGATCCTGACCATCGAGGCCAGCGGCATCGGCATCGCCTGCATTGCCGGGCAGTATTTCGATGTGCCCGTCCTCTTTGCCAAGAAGAGCAAGAGCAAAAATATCGACGGCGGCGTCTACACCGCCAGGGTGGAGTCCTTCACCCACGGCAAGGTCTACGATGTAATGGTGGCCAAGGAGTTCCTGCGGCCGGAAGACCGGGTGCTCATCATCGACGACTTTCTGGCCAACGGAGCCGCGCTGGATGGCCTTATTCAGATCGTCCGGGAGGCGGGGGCTGCCGTGGTGGGGGCCGGCATCTGCATTGAGAAGGCGTTCCAGAGCGGTGGAGAGCGCATCCGGGCCAAGGGCGTCCGGGTGGAGGCCCTGGCGAGGATCAAAAGCATGGGCGAGGACGGAGTGGAGTTCTGCTAAAAACGATAACAAAAAGAAATACTTCAGATATTTTATACAGAAACATATCAAAACAGGCCCTCTGCCGGATCGGCAGAGGGCCTGTTTTTGTGTGCGGGAGATGAAACTCAGGCGGCCTTGTTCACGCTGGCCCTGATGACAAAGAGGGTGGCGATCATGAGGATGACGGCTACAGGCAGGGCGATAAAGATATTGGGAACAAAGCCGGCGATGATGAAGCTGACAAAGCTCACCGCCGCCACGGTGATGGCGTAGGGCAGCTGGGTGGACACGTGGGTCACGTGGTCGCACTGGGCGCCGGCGGAGGCCATGATGGTGGTGTCGGAGATGGGGGAGCAGTGGTCGCCGCACACCGCGCCCGCCAGGCAGGCGGAGATGCCCACGGTGAGCAGGGTAGAGCCAGTGGGGAAGATGGCGGTGACGATGGGGATCAGGATGCCGAAGGTGCCCCAGCTGGTGCCCGAGGCGAAGGCCAGGAAGCAGGCCACCACAAAGATCACGGCGGGCAGCAGGCTGTAGAGGTGCTGGGAGGCGCCCTTCATGGCGGCCTCCACAAACTCGGCGGCCCCCAGGTAACCGGTCATGGTCTTCAGGCTCACCGCCAGGGTGAGGATGGTGATGGGAGGCACCATGGCGATGAAGCCCTTGGGGATGCAGGCCATGGCCGCCTTAAAGGTCATCAGCCGGCGGGCCACCACATAGACGATGGTGAGCACCAGGGCGATGAGGGCGCCCCAGGGCAGGGACACGAAGGCGTCGGTGTCGCCAAAGGCGGCAATGAAGTCGCCGGCGTTATCGCCCCAGAAGCCGCCCACGTAGATCATGCCGATGATACAGAAGACAATGAGTACCACCACCGGGAGGATCAGATCCATGACCCTGCCCTTGGGGTTGCCCTCAGAGTTGTCCTCGGTGGGCAGCGCGCCCAGCTCGCCGGTACGCTGGGCGGTGAGCTCGTGCTGGCGCATGGGGCCGTAGTCCAGCTTCATCAGGGCCATGCCCACGATAAACACGAAGGTGAGCAGGGAGTAGAAGTTGAAGGGGATGGCCTGGACAAAGAGCTGGATGCCGCTGACGCCGGTGTCCAGATCGGCGGCCACGCCGGAGACGGCGGCGGCCCAGGAGGACACGGGGGCGATCATGCACACAGGGGCGGCGGTGGCGTCGATGAGGTAGGCCAGCTTGGCCCGGGAGATCTTGTGGCCATCGGTGACAGGGCGCATGACGGAGCCCACGGTAAGGCAGTTGAAATAGTCGTCAATAAAGATCAGGATGCCCAGCACGAAGGTGGAGAGCATGGCCCCCACCCGGGTCTTGATGTTCTTCTCCGCCCAGCGGCCAAAGGCGGCGGAGCCGCCGGCGGCGTTGACCAGAGCCACGATGGCCCCCAGTATGACCAGGAACAGGAAGATACCGGCGTTATCGGCGATGGCGGTGATGAGACCGTCGTTGATGATGGCGTCCATGGTCTCCACAGGGGCAAAATTGCAGTGGAGCAGGGCGCCCACCACGATGCCGATGAACAGGGAGGAGTAGGCCTCCTTTGTGATGAGGGCCAGCACGATGGCGATCACCGGGGGCAGGAAGGCCCAGAGGGTGTTGTAGAACCGGCTGACGGCCTCGGCGTCTTCTCCCACGGCCAGCACGGGAGTGATGAGGGTGACGCAGAGGATAAGCAGCACCGCCATCAGAGACAGAAGTCTTTTTCTCGTTCTCATTTGACCAGATCCTTTCTCTTGCGCCCGAACAATAAAAAGCGGGCGCTTTTCTATGAAAAGCGCCCGCAAACAACAACATGTCCAGGGATAAACTCTCCCCGGCCAGCCTCGATAGCGCTTCACATACATGTGACAGTCCGGCGGGTATTCCCCGACGGCCCAGGCAAGGAGCCGGCAGACACCAAGCTCCCCCTTCGGCGGCGCTCCCTTTCCCTCCCGGCGGCTGTCTGGCCTTGCGGAGAGGTACTGATGAGAACCGCGCCTCTATCAGGTTTCGATTTGTGCGTTATGATATCACTGTTTTTTGCATCTGTCAAGGGGGAATTTTTCGGCGTCCCTGTTCAAGCGCCGCATTGCCGCCAAGGGATCCCGCCGAAATCCCTTGGCAAAACAAGCAAAGGCGGCCGGCCTGGAGGCGAGAGGGAGGTCAGGCGGCGGAGAGGTGCTCAAAGAGGATCTTCGCGCCGATGAAGACCAGCACCACGCCGCCCAGAAGGGTGGCCCGGCGCTGGAACAGCCGGCCCAGGCGGCGGCCCAGCAGGCCGCCCAGCATGGCCAGGGCGAAGGCCACCACGCCGATAATAGCCGCGGAGAGGAGAATGTTGACACTCTCGTCAAAGGCCAGGGTGACCCCCACGGCCAGGGCGTCGATGCTGGTGGCCAGAGCCAGAAGGAACAGCCGCCGGTGGGAAAGGTCGGTGACCGCCGCCTCCTCGCCGCCGGAGAGGGCCTCCCGGATCATGCTGCCGCCGATGAAAGCCAGAAGGCCGAAGGCGATCCAATGGTCGATGAACTCGATATAGGCCTTGACGCTGGAGCCCAAAAACCAGCCGGCGAGGGGCATGACGAACTGAAACACACCGCACCAGGCCCCGATGCGGGCGGCCTGCCTGGGCCCGAAGCCGGGCACGGCAATGCCGGTGGAGACGGAAACGGCAAAGGCGTCCATGGCCAGGCTCAAGGCGATGAGGAGGGTTTGAAGCATGGCGATCTCTCCTTTGGAAAAGATGGGGAAAAGTATGTTGGAGGACAATAATACCATATTTCGGGGTGGGGGACAATAGAAGAAAACGCGGGCCGGTTTTATCATGGGCCAAAATACAACACGGGCCAGACGCCTGCTCCTGACGTCTGGCCCGTGTTGCAAGGAAAGAGGATACAATGAAATGAAAAGAAACTGTCTCTTGCGAGTATTATGATACCCAAGAGTTGTGAACAGTCAAACCAAAATCTGTTACAAAAGAATTAAATCTAAAAAATTTTTTGTCATCTTCCTGTAAAAAAGCGGATTTTCTGCCCCGAGGGCCCCGGGATACAAAAAGACAGCGGTAAAAACCGCTGTCTCTTTGCAAAGGATTGGAGGATAGAATGAAAAAAGATGTTTGCCTCTTTACAGGTAATACTTTACCCTGAGATTGTTAAAAAGTAAACGCTAATTTGTTACAAAAGTATTAAATATACAAAGGACGGGCCTATTTTTCCCGGACTTTTGTAAAAAACGCCCGGAGAAGCCGGCCGCACTCCTCCTGGCAGGGGCCCTGGTAGAGGCGGGGGCGGTGGCCGAAGTCCTCCTCAAAGAGGTTGAGAACCGAGCCGCAGGCGCCCATGCGCTCGTCCTTGGCGCCGTAGTAGACCCTGGGGATGCGGGCGTTCAGAATGGCCCCGGCGCACATGGGGCAGGGCTCCAGAGTGACATAGAGGGTGGCCTGGTGGAGCCGCCAGCCCCCCAGGGTGCGGCAG
This sequence comes from Vermiculatibacterium agrestimuris, assembly GCF_943193085.1. Taxonomy (NCBI): domain Bacteria; kingdom Bacillati; phylum Bacillota; class Clostridia; order Eubacteriales; family Oscillospiraceae; genus Vermiculatibacterium; species Vermiculatibacterium agrestimuris. Next base: position 86,384 of record NZ_CALPCU010000006.1, read on the forward strand.
GCCATATGAATGGCCTCCAGCTCGGCGTGGCCCAGGGCGTTGCCCTCGGCCTCCCGGCGGTTGCGCCCCTCGCCCACGATGCGGCCGTCAGACCAGACGATAACGCAGCCCACAGGCACCTCGTCCTCCGCCAGGGCCTCCCGGGCCAGCTCCAGGGCCCGGGCCATATAGCGTTCGTGCTCCATCAGGCTTCTCCCTCCTTTGCGTACTGTTCCACCAGCGCCCGGGCCAGCTTCAGGGGATCCTCTCCCTTGCGAAGGCGCAGGGTGAGGGCGGGTTTTTCTCCGGGAGAGAAGAGGACGCGCCCCTTCCAGCGTTCTGAGCCGCACAGGTTGGAGACCTGCCGCAGTTGGAACCGGGAGAGGAAGAAGATCAGGCCGCTGCCCTTCTGCACCAGCTCGGAGACGCCGCAGCGGGCGGCGTCAGAGCGGAGAAGGGCTACGGCGATGAGGTTGTTCACCGGCCGGGGCGGGTCGCCGTAGCGGTCGATGAGCTCGTCGGTGAGGTCGTCGGCGTCGGCTTCCGTGCGGATGAGGGCGATGCGGCGGTAGAGATCCATCCGCTGCTCCGGGGAGGGGACGTACCGGTCGGGGATGGAGGCGGTCACCGTCAGGTCGGCGGAGCACTCGGCGGGAATTTCCGCCGTTTCGCCCCGCTCGGTGAGCACCGCCTCCTCCAACAGCTGGAGGTACATGTCGTAGCCCACGCTCATCATAAAGCCGGACTGCTCCGGCCCCAGCACGTTGCCCGCGCCCCGGATCTCCAGATCCCGCATGGCGATCTTGAAGCCGGAGCCGAACTCGGCAAATTCCCGGACGGCCCCCAGCCGCTTGGCGGCCACCTCGGTGAGCACCTTGCCCCGGCGGTAGGTCAGGTAGGCGAAGGCCCGGCGGGAGGAGCGGCCCACCCGGCCCCGGATCTGGTGGAGCTGGGCAAGGCCCATGGCGTCGGCGTTTTCGATGATGAGGGTGTTGACGTTGGGGATGTCGATGCCCGTTTCAATGATGGTGGTGCACACCAGCACATCCACCTCCCCCTGGGAGAAGCGGGTCATCACGTCGCCCAGCTCCTCCTGGGTCATCTTGCCGTGGGCGGTGGTTACCGCGGCGTCCTCCCCCAGCAGCTCCTGGATGCGGGCGGCGGTGCGCTCGATGGTCTCCACCCGATTGTGGAGGTAGTAGACCTGGCCGCCCCGCTCCAGCTCCCGGCGCATGGCGTCGGAGAGCACCGACCAGTCGTGCTCCATGACGTAGGTCTGCACCGGCTGACGATCCTGGGGAGGCTCTTCCAGAGTGGACATGTCCCGGATGCCGGACAGGGCCATGTTCAGGGTGCGGGGGATGGGGGTGGCGGAGAGGGTGAGCACGTCCACCTGGCGGCTAAGCTCCTTGAGCCGCTCTTTGTGGGTGACGCCGAAACGCTGCTCCTCGTCCACCACCAGAAGCCCCAGATCCTTGAAATGCACGTCCTTTTGAAGCAGCCGGTGGGTGCCGATGAGGAGATCCACCCCTCCGGAGGAGAGCTGGGCCAGGGTGGCCTTGATCTGGGCAGGGGTGCGGAAGCGGGAAATGACCTCGATGTTTACCGGGTACTTGGCGAAGCGCTGCTTGGCGGAGAGATAGTGCTGGCGGGCCAGGACGGTGGTGGGCACCAGAATGGCGGCCTGTTTGCCGTCCAGCACACACTTCATAATGGCCCGGAAGGCCACCTCGGTCTTACCATAGCCCACGTCGCCGCACAGGAGCCGGTCCATGGGCTTGTCCTGCTCCATGTCCCGCTTGATCTCCGCCACACAGCGCAGCTGGTCGGCGGTCTCGGCGTACTCGAACTCCTCCTCGAACTCCTTCATCCAGGGGGAGTCGGGGGAGAAGGCGAAGCCGGGCTGACGCTGGCGCCGGGCGTAGAGCTCGATGAGCCCCTTGGCCAGATCCTGCACCGCCTTTTTGGCCCGGGACTTCTGCCGCTCCCAGTCGCCGCCCCCCAGGCGGGAGAGCTTTTTGGTCTCGTTGGCGTCCTCGCCGCCGCCGATGTACTTGCTCACCATGTCCAGCTGGGTGGCGGGGACATAGAGCACGTCGGCCCCGGCGTAGGCGATCTTCATATAGTCCTTATCCACCCCGTCCACAGGCATCTTGACGATGCCCTGGTACCGGCCGATGCCGTGCTGGCGGTGAACCACCAGGTCGCCGTGGGAGAGGTCGGCGTAGGAGCGCAGCTTTTCCCGGTTGGTGGGGGCCTTGGCGCGCTTTTTCTTCGCCGGGGCGGCCTGGCCCTCAGTGAGGACGGCCACCTTGATGGTGGGCAGCTCTACGCCGGAGGAGAGGCCGCCGCAGCAGATCACCGCCTGGCCCGGCTGGGGAAGGGCGGAGAGCTTGAAATCCACCGCCGAGCGCACCTTCTGCTCCCGAAGGAGGGTCTGGAGATTGAGGCAGCGCTGCTCCGAGCCCGCCAGAACCACCACGGAGAAGCCGGAGGCGAGGTAGTGGGAGAGGTCGGAGACGGCGGTCTCCAGGCTGACGCCGTAGGAGGGCAGCTGCTTGGCAGTGACAGTCAGCAGCGAGCGGGGACGGGTGGGGTACTGGGAGGAGGGGAAGGAATCCAGGTAGGCCACCGGCCACTCCGAGAGCTGGGCGGTGAGCTCCTCCCCGGTGGCGCACAGCCGGCCCAGCTGGGCCAGCATAAGACCGCTCTCCGCCAGGGCGGTCACGTCCTCGTTCAGCTGCCACAGGTAGTTTTTGCACCGCTCCATAAACCGGGGGGACTCGCTGATGAGGACGGTGGCGTCGCCGGGCAGATAGTCTGCCGCCGTGGCCATCTCCGGGTAGATGAGGGCCAGGTAGCGGTCTACGGCGGGGAAGGACAGGCCGTTTTCCAGCAGCTCCTTGTCCTGGTGGAGGGTGACCAGCAGCGCCTCGGGGGCAACCCCCTTTTTGACCAGGGCGGCCAGCCGCTGGTCGAGGGCTCTGGCCAGGGCGGCCGCACCGCCGGGGGCGAGCTGGGGCAGCACCTCGGCGGCGGGGAGAAGGCGGGCCTCGCGGAGCTGCTCGGTGCGCCGCTGGGTGGCGGGGTCGAAAAGACCCATGGAGTCCACGTCATCTCCAAAAAATTCCATACGCACCGGCTGGGGATGGGCGGGGGAGAAAAAGTCCAGGATGCCGCCCCGAAGGGCAAACTGCCCCACGCCCTCCACCTGGTCACAGCGGGTATAGCCCGCGGCGGTGAGGGCTTCGGCCAGCTCGTTCAGATCGTACTGCCCCTCCGCCTTCAGCACCCGGCCCGCCCGGCGCAGAAGGGCGGGGGGCATGGTGCGCTGCAAAAGGGCCTCCGCCGGGGCCACCAGGAAGGCGAAGTCCTCCTGGGACATGGCCCACAGGGTCTCCAGCCGCCGGTGCTCCCACTGGCGGGAGACCACGGCGGCGTTGTGAAAGGTGAACTCCCGGCTGGGGAGGGTCAGGATCTCCTTGCCGGTGAGGGCCTTCAGGTCGGCGGAGAGCCGCTGGCAGTCCGCCTCGTCGGCGCACAGCACCACCACCGGCCGCCCGGACTGGGCCTGGATGGCCGCGGCGAACCAGGCCCGGTGGGCCAGGCCCAGACCGGAGACCGCGGCCGGGGAGGCACCGTTGTCCAGGGCGGCGGCAAGCTGTTGAAATTCAGGCAGGGCATACAGGGCGGAGAGCAGCTTTTGCATAGAGACCTCCGAAAGAGAGGAATTTGGAAAAACGGGGAGAGAGGGGGAACGCCGAAAAGCCCCCATCCAAAAGGGAGGGGGGTGTCAGTGGGGTACAGTATATCCATGCTCGCCAGTACGATTTTCATGTGTTCAGCCCCCAAGTACGCTTTTCTGGATGCCTTGAAGCTCCTTGATAC
>NZ_CALPCU010000007.1:0-89069 GCF_943193085.1 Vermiculatibacterium agrestimuris
TACGAGCTTCTGTGCAACGTCAACAAACGGGTGCCCCGTCTCTACAAGCGGGCGCCCCGGCAGGCGCGGAGCTGACATCCATCCCCGCCGTTCCATATTATTCGCTTTGTTCCTTAATGGTGCCCTCCCGATAGGCGGTCAGAAGATCCTCCAGACTGGCGATGCGTTCCCACAGGGCGGCGCCTGTGTCTGTATCGCCCACCAACACCCGCTTGGGCATGGTTTCCACGATGCGCACCTGGGGTGCGCTGCCTCTGGGGTCGGCCTGGATCTGGCCGTAGGGCTTGTGCTGGGCCAGAGCCAGGTGGTGGGAGTTGTAGATGAGGGTGTACCCGCCGAAGCCAGTCTGCCGCTGATAGGCCTTAGAGATGCCGCCATCAATGACGAAGAGGAGCCCGTCGCCCCGGATGGGGCTTTCCCCCTCCTTTTCCTTGACAGGCACATGGCCGTTAACGATGTGGGAACGGGCGGGATCCAGTCCAAATTCCCGCAGAAGCATCTCGCAGGTTTCCCGGCTTTTGACCAGGGAATAGTAGGGGTTATAAATCTCCGTATGGGTCTCCTTCTCGGCCACAAAGTAGCGCTCAAAGGCAGAGAGCTTGCTCTTGCCGAAGAGGGGGGACTTGGGGCCGGCCCAGAGATACCAGAAATAATCCACGGCGCTGTCGTATTCGCTGGTGCCGGGCGTTCCGTAAAAAGCCCGGCGGACTTTGGCGTTGATGGCGTCCAAATAGGCCTTGCCGGTGAGCTCCCGGCCGTCCAGACGAATGGTGTCAAAGGTTCCGTCTTCCCGCATGGGGATGCAGCCGTGGTAGAGCAGGTTGCCGTTAACCACCTTATACATTCCGCCCCGGCTGAGCAGGAAACGCATATGCTTTTTCAGAAGATTGCTGTGCCGGAAGGAGGCGGTGAGCTGGTCGATGAGCTCCTGTTCTCCCCGGGAGAGGACGTCCGGATGCCTGGGATCTACCGTGGGAAAGGAGCGATCCAGCATCTCGTACTTTTTCCCGTCCACCACTACGGTGTAGTCAGTAAAGTCGATCCGGGAGAAGAGCGCCCGGTCGGTCATGCCGTACTCCGGGCGGCGTTTGACCAGCTGGCTTTCCAGTTTCAGCTCGATGACAGCCATAGCTTTGTGCATCTTGGAGGCCAGCTGGATATCTACGGGATCGTATACATTCTCGTCCAACACATGGGGGGCGAAGCGGTCACAGGGATCGTCCCGGTATACCTCAGCGGCGAACATGGACAGCGGCCGCAGATTGATGCCGTAGCCGTCCTCGATCTCATCAAAGTTGTTGTAGCTGACCGCCCGGCGCAGGACGCTGGCCACGCAGGCCTGGTTGCCGGCGAAAGCGCCCATCCAGGCGATGTCGTGGTTGCCCCACTGGATGTCCACATCGTGGAACCGGCGCAGCTCCTCCATGATCCGGTCGGCGTGGGGGCCCCGGTCAAAGATATCGCCGATAATGTGGAGCATATCCACCGCGCAGCCCCGGATCAGGTCACAGAACTGGGCAATGAAGGCGTCAGAGGTGCCGGTGGAGACAATAGAGCGGATGATCTCTTCATAATAACGCTCTTTGTTGTCGTCAGCGTCAGCGTGGAGGAGCTCATCAATGATGTAAGAGAAGTTGGAAGGGATCTTTTTGCGCACCTTGGAGCGGGTGTATTTGGAAGACACCGCCTTGCAAACCTGCACCAGCCGGTAGATGGCGATGCGGCACCAGTTGTCATAGCCCTCGGCGTCCAACTCGCTGCGGAAGCGGTTGAGGGTGTCCACCGGGTTATAAATGAGCATGGCCAGTTCGTCACGCTCCTTCTCTGAAACCGACCAGGAAAAAAGCGCCTCGATCTTGTCCCGGATGATGCCGGAGGCGCTGGAGAGCAGGTAACTGAAGGCGTCATACTCTCCGTGGAGGTCGCTGAAAAAGTACTCCGTGCCCTTGGGCAAACGGCAGATGGCATTGAGATTGATGATCTCCGCCGAGGCCGCCAGTGCCGTGGGATAGCTGCGGGAGAGGAGCTGTAAGTATTGAAGGTCAGTCATAAAAAGTCCCTCCGCTTATGTTCTGCCATTGAGTATAACATACTTCAGGGAGAAAGTCAGCAAAAAACAGAACGGCGCGTTCAGTTTTTTGCCACGGGTTTCAGATGGATCCACCGTTCCAAGCGGCGGCGGGGGAGGAGATAGTTGATCAGCAGGGAGATGACCACGCCCACGCCGGTGTCGATCATACGGTCGATGGCATAGTCGATGTGGTGGGCGGGAGTATTAAAGAGGATGATGCACAGCACCACGCCCCCGGGCTGAACGCCGCCGGGCCAGTGAAAGCACACACACAGCGTTACCAGAAGCACCACGCCGATAAAGATAAGCGGCAGCCGCAGCCAATAGCAGCCCTCGGGAAAGAGCTGATGCTCCAGCCAGTACATCCCCAAGCCAATGAAACCGCCAATAATGGTGCCGAAAAAGCGGTTGCCGCCGTTCAGGCGTGAATTTTCCATGTCATAACCCAGGCCAAAGATGGCGCCGATACAGGCGAAGGTGGGATTGCGTCCGGGGAGGAAGGCGTAAAGCAGCGCGGTGAACAAAGTGGACAGCGCCGTTTTCAGGCTTCGCAGGCCCAGCCCGGGAAGCGGCGCGTGTACAGGCATGTGATCTTCCATATTCTCATCAGCTTTCCGAAGGATAATATCTTTGATTGCCGGGAACCGATACGTGTTCTCCCCGCCAATCACCCGCCGATCAAAGGTAAACTTATTATAGCAGATAATGGAGAATGGGGAAAGTGGTTTTCTAACATGAGAAAACCCGCCGAAATTTGGCGGGTTTTCTCGCTTATTTTATATTTTTTGTGGCCGGATCATCCAAAAGCTTTCCGTCCTTGGTGAACCGCGAGCCGTGACAGGGGCAGTCCCAGGTGTTCTCCGCTTCGTTCCACTTCAGCGCACAGCCCATATGGGGACAGCGGGGGACGGTAGGCGTTAAAAGGCCCAGGACGCTCTGACCCAAATTGGCGGCCAATTGAGGCTGAAGGACGGAGCGGGAGGGGGAGAAGAGCTTCGCCCAGGCGTTTTTGCGCCCTGTCACCAGATCTGAGAGCAGAAGGGCCGCGGCCATAGAGGAGGTCATTCCCCATGCGTTGAACCCTGTCGCCACATAAAGGTCGGGGGTAGAAGCGGCATATTGCCCGATATAGGGGATGCCGTCCAGGCTCATACAGTCCTGGGTGGCCCAGCGGTATTTGACCCGGCTTTTGGGCCAGTGGCGGCGGGCAAAGGCCTCCAGAGCCGCCCAGCCGTCACCCTCCTTGCCGGTCTTATGTCCGCCGCCGCCCAGGATCAAAAGCCCGCCATGATTGCGGAAGGAGAGCCCGTCCAGATCCTTGTCTACATACATTCCGCCCAGGTCGGGGGCATTTTCCAGCGCCAGAACGTAAGAGCGGTGCTGGTAGAGTTTCATAAAATAACTGCCGTGACGGTTCAGAATGGGGAAGTGGGTGGCCACGATGATCTTTTTGGCCCGGATGACCGCCCTGTCTGTTATCGCCTTGTGAGGAGCCAGAGAACGGATGGGGGAATGCTCATAGATATGGAGCCTGGGCAGGAGAGATGCGGCAAACTTCAGGGGATCAAACTGAGCCTGACCGGGAAAGCGCACTGCCCCGGCCACGGAAAAGGGGAGAGGCGGGCGGAGCTCCAAAGAGGCGGGAACGCCCAAATCATTGAGACAGGCGGCCTCTTCCTCTAAGCTGGCACGGTCTGTCCGGGAATAGACGAAGGCGTCCCGGGGCAGAAAGTCACAATCGATGCGTTCGCAGAGGGTTCGGTACTGCTCCAGAGCGGTTTGATTTGCCTCCAGATAGGTCTTGGCGGCGCCTTTTCCCTGCGTTCGCGTCAATTTGGCATAGATAAGGCCGTGCTGTGCGGTGATCTTTGCGGTGGTGTCCTTGGTGATACCGCCACAGACTACATCAGCCTCTGTAAGGGCATAATCCACCCCCAGCTGATGGAGCCGCCAGGCGCAGAGGAGGCCCGCCAGGCCGCCGCCGATAATGAGTACGTCAGTGTTCAGATCGTGATGGAGCTGCCCGAAGGCAGGCAGTGTAGTGTTGTCAGACCAAACGGAGCCCATGAAGCGTCACCTCCGCACTATTGTGTCCGGGCGCCGGTGTTTTTACCCTTGCTCCGTCTGGCTCCCGTTCAGAAAGGGAAAGGCGGGGTTTCCACTTGACAACACAGGTCAAGGTTAGTATAATATTATCTGCTTCAAACAGCATCCGGGTGTAGCGCAGTTGGTAGCGCGCATGGTTCGGGACCATGAGGCCGTGGGTTCAAATCCCGCCACTCGGACCAAAGTCGGAGTATCCATGAGGATACTCCGACTTTTTTAGTCAGCGGATCTCATCCCGCATTTTATATGAAAAAGATGACAAAGGCCAGACCACCGCCGTGGTCTGGCCTTTGTTTTTCTCTGTGGAATAGTTGTCCCCCGGAAGGCATAAGCTTCCAGTGAAAAAGGCGGTGGACATGATGGAAAAAACAATGGGGCGGCGGGCCTATCCCCGCGCCCAGGGGACGAGAGCAATATTAGGGGAGCGAGAGAAGCGGCGGCTGATGCAGCTGGGCGCCTGCCTGCTGCTCTTTCTCGCCGTATTTTTCGCCAAGGGGGCGGACAGGCTGGATGCGCTTCAGGAGGATCTGCAGCGCGCGCTTCGCTCCGACGTGGACTTCCGGGCCGCCTTCGCCGACCTGGGTTGGTCATTGGCCTCGGGAAGACCTGTGGCTGAGACCATGGGAGAGCTTTGGGTGGACGTATTCATGCCGAAGGAGAAGCCTGCCTCCACCGCGCTGGGAGAGGACGGACTTCTCTATCAGTCCACCCAACTGGCCTTGCGGCGGCGGGACGCCTCCCCGGCGGCCCTGCTGGCAGGAGCGGTTTCCCGGCCCGATTACGACGATCCTATGGCCGGCAGCGGGGCGCCGCCTGCGGCAGAGCCGGAGCCCATACCCGAACCTGAGCCGGAGCCGGCGGTAGTCTATATGGACTATACCGGCCCCACCCTGCCGGACAATACTACCATGGATCGCTATGCGCTGGGGCTCGGTGAGACAGTAACTCCGGTGATGGCGGTAGAGAGTTCCCCCTTTGGCTGGCGGATGCACCCTCTCGAAAACGAGGAGAAGTTCCATTATGGCGTAGATCTGGCCTCGGAGACCGGTACCACAGTGAAAGCCTTTGCCGCCGGGACGGTGGATTATATTGGAGAGAGCGACGTTTACGGCCAGTACCTCCAACTGGATCACGGCAACGGGGTAAAGAGCTTTTACGCCCACTGCTCCAAGCTGTGCGTCCAGCAGGGACAGACCGTGGCGGCAGGGGAAAAAGTGGCAGAATCCGGGGCTACGGGAGAGGTCACCGGCCCCCATCTCCACTTTGAGCTCAAGCTGAACGGGGTGCGGCTGAATCCGGAGTACTATATCGAGACCCAATCGTGAGCTGGGGACGGGTGGAGATCAGCGGCGGAGCCCTGCTGGCAGCTGCGCTTCTTTACTACTTGGACAGCGGCGGGATATTTTTATGGGCGCTTTTGGCCTGCGCGCTCCATGAACTGGGACACTGGTGGGCGATCAGGGCGCTGGGGGGGCGGATACGGTATCTGCGCCTGTCCTGCGCCGGAGCGGAGCTTCGCCTGTCGGCGGCCCGGCCCTTGCCGCCGGGGAAAATGCTTTTGGCGGCGCTGGCGGGCCCCGGGATGAATCTGCTACTGGCAATGGGGAGCGCCGGTCTGGCCCGCCATGGGGCGGGAGAGCGGCTCTACCTTTTTGCCGGGCTCAATTTAGGCTTAACGCTGTTCAATCTGCTGCCGGCAGGGTGGCTGGACGGCGGCCGGGCGCTGGAGAATTTGCTGGCTCTGCTGGGACGGGAGGAGCTGGGGCGGCGGAGCGCGGAGATATGTTCCATCATAGTGGCTCTGCTCCTGCTGGGGGCCGGATGTTTTTTACTGTGGGAAAGCGGCGGACAGAATTTTACATTGCTCATTGCCGGACTTTGGATGACGCAGGCCGCCCGCCGGGAACAGTGGGGACAGCGGGGTAATTTGGGATAAAAAATAAAATTTTGCTTGCATTAGTGAAAGGGCTGTGATAAAATACCACAGTCTCAATAAAGGGTGTTCCGCTGCGGCGCCGTCCCATCAGGAGCGACGGCACAAAAAGCCGGAATGAACGCCTATAAATCAGGAGGAAAGAAAATGGATCTGATGCAGGCTTTTACCGCCAAGTATGTCAAGGAGACCCCTCCCACTGCCAATGTGGGCGACACCGTTCGGGTGCACGTTCGGGTCAAGGAGGGCAGCCGTGAGCGTATCCAGGTGTTTGAAGGCACTGTGATCGCCAAGAAGCACGGCGGCATTGACGAGAGCATCACCGTTCGCCGTATCTCCTACGGCGTGGGTGTGGAGAAGGTTTTCCCCCTCCACGCGCCCGCAGTGGAGAAGATCGAGCTGGTGCGCCGGGGCAAGGTGCGCCGGGCGAAGCTCTATTACCTGCGCGACCGCGTGGGAAAGGGCGCCAAGCTCAAGGAGAAGCTGTAAGAGATCATTCAAAAAAGGAGCGGGAGACCGCTCCTTTTTTGTGCCTATATGGCTTTTCAAATGGGAAAAAGTTATGTATAATGAAAGACGATCTCTGCAATGGTGAGGGCCGGCTCCTTGGGTGAATGACCGCATTTCCGGATAAATGTTTCGCAATACGATTTAGGAGGCCAGCAGCCCCAAAGCCAGCAGGTGGGCAGGATAGAGGAAATACCAGAGCCATTTCACAAAGGGGATATCCGGGCCCTTTTTTTCGTTATAGAGAAAGGTGAGCCCCACCCCCAGCAGAGGGCCGAAGCCGTTGAGAACAAAGTTGGAAAGGCGAAGCCCCTCCGAGAGCGTCAGGGCCAGCAGCTTCCAGCGGCTGGAGGGATACAGAAAAAGCCAGAGAAGCGCTTTTTTGCCCACAAACCAGTGGTCGGTAAGATAGAAGGTCAGGATAAACAAAATGTACCGTCCGCCCCCTTCAAAGAGGGCGAAATGCCAGGAGAGAAATACCGACAGGGCCGCCAGGACATAGCCCAGGCCGGGCCGACTTTTATTGCCCCAGTCCATGGCTCGCAGGGTCAGAAGGCCTATGAGCTGAGTGAAAATAATATTTCCGTGGGCTTGGAAAAGAAGAGAATAAGGCCCCTCCGCCAGACAGGCGAATATCAGCAGCCGCAGGGCGTATTTTTTGAAGTCCTTGGTGTGGCGGTAGCCTTGGGCAATGGCCCAGAGAAAGATGGGGGCGGAGACGCGACCAATGTAGTGGGAGGCGTGGAACAGCGCTTCAAACAGCTCCGCCGAAATAGCAGGAAACAGCGTGGGCAGGATCAGGGCCGGCGGGTAAACGTAAGCGATATGATCCCAGAGCATAGTCAGCAGAGCAATGATTTTTAGAGTAAACGATGACATGACGGTTTCTCCTCTTTTTTGGAATGTCCATAAGATAGAGGAGAAATCTTACAACAAAGAGGACAAATTTCTTCCAATTTTCTTTCAAAAGAGGTGGAGATATGAACATCCAATGGTATCCCGGCCACATGACCAAGACGAGAAGGCAGATCGAGGCCGATCTGGGCCTGGTGGACATGGTGGTCGAGATCATCGACGCCCGCATTCCCATCTCCTCCCGAAACCCGGATATCGACGCCATCTGTGCCGCCAAGCCCCGGCTCGTCGTCCTCAACCGGGCCGACCAGGCCGACCCCGCAGCCAATCGGCTGTGGGCAGAGACCTTTCAGGCCAGGGGTTTTGCCGTGCTGGAGACCGACGCCAAGACAGGGAAGGGCATTGAAAAATTCCCCGCCGCCTCACGGCAGCTTTTGAGCGAGCAGATCCAGCGCTGGAAGGCCAAGGGACTGGTGGGCCGCCCGGTGCGGGCCATGGTGGTGGGAGTGCCCAACGTGGGCAAGTCCACCTTTATCAACCAGGTGGCAAAGCGCCGATCCGCCAAAGCGGCCGACCGCCCCGGTGTGACCCGCGGCAAGCAGTGGGTCACGGTAGACCAGGGCCTCTCTCTGCTGGATACCCCCGGTATCCTGTGGCCCAAGTTCGAGGATGAGCAGGTAGGGCTCCACCTGGCATATACCGGCGCGGTGAAGGACGACGTGATGGATGTGGAGACCCTGGCCTGCCGGCTGATGGACGACCTGGCAAGCCGCTATCCCCAGGCGCTGAAGGAGCGTTATAAGCTGGAGATCCCGGAGAAAGAGGCGGGCCAGGACAGCGTGGCCTATGGCTATGAGCTTCTCCAGGCGAGCGCCCGGAAACGGGGGTTCCTTATCTCCGGCGGCGAGGCGGATACCGAGCGGATGGCCCGCATCCTTTTAGATGAGCTGCGGGGCGGCAAGCTGGGCCGCTTTACGCTGGAATGGCCGGAGGCGGCGCTATGAGCTTTTGGGAACAGGAGGAGCGCTGCTGGGCAGAGGGCTATGCCCTGGTCTGCGGCGCCGATGAAGCGGGGGCCGGGCCTCTGGCGGGGCCGGTCTATGCTGGAGCGGTGATCCTGCCGCGATACATAGAACTGCCGGGTCTCAATGACTCAAAACAGCTGACGGAAAAGAGCCGTGAAGCACTTTTCCCTGTCATACAGGAGCGGGCGGAGGCTTGGGCGGTAGCCAGCGTGGATACCGCCGAGATCGACAATACTGACATTTTGAGCGCCCGGATAAAGGCCATGCAGATGGCCATTGACGCTCTGGGCCGCAAGCCGGACTTCGCTCTCATCGACGGAAACCGGGACAAGGGGCAGACCGCCGCCATCATCACGCCTCACCGCTGCGTTGTAAAGGGAGATAGCTTGTCGGCCTCCATGGCGGCGGCCTCCATTTTGGCCAAGGTGAGTCGTGACCGGTATATGCTGGAGATGGCGCAGCGGTACCCGGAATATGCCTTTGAGCGGCACAAGGGCTACGGGACTAAGCTCCACTATGAGCGGCTGGACAAGTATGGCCCCAGTCCTATCCACCGAAAGACCTTCCTGCGGACATGGGAGGGGCGGAAATGAGCGTTGGAGGAGACAGAAAGCTTTTGGGCCGCTGGGGAGAGGACTTGGTGGCCAAAGAGCTGCGGCGGCAGGGCTGCCGCATTGTCGCCGCCGGGTGGCACTGCCGCTTCGGGGAGATCGACCTGATCGCTGACGACGGAAAATTCCTGCGTCTGGTGGAGGTAAAGCTGCGGAAGAACGCAGATTTTGCCCTGGCCAGAGAGGCGGTGGACGCCCGGAAACAGGGGAAACTGCGTGCCGCAGCGGAGCTTTATCTGGCCTGGAATCCGACCCGACTCCAGCCCCGGTTCGACGTGGCAGAGGTATACGCCCCCCAGGGGATGGCCACAGAGCGGCCGGAGATCAACTATATCGAAAACGCCTTTTGAGGAGGCTTTGGAATGCAGGTCTTTGACGGACATTGCGACACCCTTTTGCGCTGTTACCGGCAGGGAGGGGGCTTCCGGGAGAATTCCGGGCACCTGGACTTGAAGCGCATGGGGAAGCTGGGGAAATGCGCCCAGTTCTTCGCCGTCTTCGGTTCTCCTGACGAGACGCCGGGATGCTCTCTGTGGGAAGTATTCCTGGCCCAGGAGGCCATCTTCCGGCGGGAGATGGCGGCCAACAGCGGTCTGGTGACACATTGCCGTACCGCCGGGGAGGCGGAGGCGGCCTGGGCGGCAGGAAAGCAGGCCGCCTTTCTCTCCGTGGAGGGAGCGGAGCTGCTGGAATGTGACCTCCAAAAGCTGGAGGAGGCTTACCACATGGGCGTTCGGGCGGTGAACCTGACCTGGAACCATGAAAACCACCTCTCCGGCAGCAACAACGAATCCTCCCAAAAGGGTCTGACGGAGCAGGGGAAGTCCTTTGTACGGCGGATGCAGGAGCTGGGGATGCTGGTGGACGTGTCCCACCTGTCAGACCCCGGCTTTTGGGATGTGATGGAGCTGGCGCGGAAACCGGTTTTTGCCAGTCACTCCAATTCACGGGCCATATGTCCCCACAAACGGAACTTGACCGATGAGCAATTTACTGCCATAATAGGCAATCATGGAGTGGCTGGGCTGAATATGGCCGCCGAGTTTGTCGGGCAGAGCGAACCCACCATAGATACGGTGGTGGCGCATATCGAGCACTGGCTGAGCCTGGGCGGTGGGAAAAACATCTCCCTGGGCGGCGATTGGGACGGTATCAAGGACATGCCGCGGGGGATCGCCGGGTTTCAGGATCTGGAGGCCGTAGCGGAGCGTCTGCTCCGAATGAACTATCCGGAACAGCAGGTAAAAGACCTGTTTTACAATAATTTGATGAGGGTCGTGAGAGAAGTATGTACTATGTAAGCACCAGAGACCGACTGAGCAAGACCACGGTAGCGGGGGCCATCGCCTACGGTCTGGCCCCTGACGGCGGGCTTTATACGCCCGAGGCCATCCCCTCTTTGGCGGGGAACGCCCTGAACACCCTAAAGGATATGACCTACCAGCAGCGGGCGGTCTATCTGATGAACATGTATCTGGACGGCTTCTCCGCCTCTGAGCTGTCCGGTTTTGCCGCCAAGGCATACGGCAGCGGACGCTTTGACGATCCCAGGGTGGCGCCGATCCGTAAGGTGGACGACGCCACATACACCTTGGAGCTGTGGCACGGGCCCACCTGCGCGTTCAAGGATATGGCCCTTCAGATGCTGCCCCATCTGCTCACTGCCTCCCTGCGGAAGGTGGGGGAGAACAAGATGGTGTGTATCCTGGTGGCCACCTCCGGTGATACGGGCAAGGGCGCCCTGGAGGGGTTCAAGGATGTGCCGGGCACTCGGATCCTGGTATTCTATCCCAAGGACGGGGTCTCCGCCATCCAGGAGCTTCAGATGAACACCCAGGAGGGCGTCAACGTGGGCGTCTGCTCGGTGGTGGGCAACTTTGACGATGCCCAGACCGGCGTCAAGCGCATCTTCTCCGACGCCGACTTAAAAGCGGAGTTGGCGGGCCGCGGTGTGTTTTTGTCCTCCGCCAATTCCATCAACTGGGGGAGGGTGCTGCCCCAGATCGTCTACTACGTCTCCGCCTACTGCGATATGATGAAAGAGGGGGCCATCGAGAAGGGGGACAGACTCAACGTCTGCGTCCCCACCGGCAACTTCGGCGATATCCTGGCGGCCTGGTATGCCAAGCAGATGGGGGTGCCCCTTGGGCGGCTTATCTGTGCGTCCAACAGCAACAATGTTCTGACCGACTTTATTGAGACCGGAGTCTATGACCGCAACCGGCCCTTCTACAACACCATTTCCCCCTCCATGGACATCCTCATCTCCTCCAATTTGGAGCGGCTCCTCCACGCCTACACCCACGGAGACGCCAGCCAGGTCAAGGGCTGGATGGACGCCCTGGCTGAGACGGGCCGTTACGAGGTCTCCGCCCCGGTAAAACGAGCGCTGGATCGGGATTTCGCCGCCGCCTGGTGCGACGACGCCGCCGCGAAAGCCGCCATCGGAAAGATGTGGAGGGAGAAGCAGTACCTTATCGATCCCCACACCGCTGTGGCAGTGAACGCCCTGGAGCAGTACCGCGCCAAGACCGGGGACGATGCGCCCGCTCTGGTGGTCTCCACCGCCAGCCCCTTCAAATTCTGTCCCGCCGTCATGGAGGCCATCGGCGTGTCCGAGCCCGCCCAGGGGCTGGACAGCATCCGGCAGCTGTCTGACCTCACCGGCCTGGCCGCGCCCGAGCCGCTGGCGGAGCTGGCGGGAAAGCGCGTCCGCTTTGACCGCACTACGGAGAAGGAAAATATGGTGGACGCTGTCCGGGAGATGCTTCGGTAATGGCTCTGTACGCCATCGGCGATACCCACCTCTCCCTGGGGGGCAGCAAGCCCATGGACACCTTTGGCGGCGCCTGGGAGGGCTATGTGGAAAAGCTCCGCGCAGCCTTTGCCCCGCTGACGCAGGAGGACGTGGTGGTCTTCTGCGGCGACCTGAGCTGGGGCATGAGCTTAGAGGAGGCCCTGCCCGACTTTCGGTTTTTAGACGCCCTGTTTCCCGGGAAAAAATACTTTGTGAAGGGCAATCACGACTATTGGTGGACGACCGCCAACAAGATGCTGAATTTTTGGAACAGCCATGGCCTGACCAATTTTGCCCTGCTCCACAACAACTGCCAGCTGTATGGTGACGTGGCTCTGTGCGGCACCCGGGGCTGGTTTTTCGAGGAGGAGGCCGACGGCCACAACGAGAAGGTCTTCAAGCGGGAGGTGCTCCGGCTGGAGACCTCGCTGAAAGCGGCGGGGGAGCGGGAGAAGCTCTGCTTCCTTCATTACCCGCCCCTTTATCAGGGTTATATCTGTCAGGAGATCGTGGATCTGTTGGAGTATTATCAGGTCACAGCCTGCTATTACGGCCACCTCCACGGCGGCAGTCACCGGCTGGCCCAGGAGGGACGGCGGGGAAGCGTGGAATACCACCTGATCGCAGGCGATTATGTGAATTTTATCCCCCAAAAAATCATGACCGGGGCGGGCGAATAAAAAAGTTCAGACAATTATTGAAAAAATACTGGAAATATGCGCCTATCCCTGCTACAATAAACAAGATATCGCAAGACGGGCCCTGCCGCCGAAAAAATGGTCGGTGCCCCGCTTACAGGAGGAAGTACAAACATGAACGTGAAGAGTGTTGAGAAACTGGAAAAGAGCATGGTCGCCCTGACCATCGAAGCCAGCGCCGAGGAATTCGAGGCCGCCATTGAAAAGGCCTATCGGAAAAATCGTGGCCGCATTGCCATTCCCGGTTTCCGCAAGGGCAAAGCTCCCCGGAAGATCATCGAGACCATGTACGGCGCTGAGATCTTCTATGAAGACGCTATCAACGACCTCTATCCCGACCTCTTCGCCCAGGCGGCGGAGCAGGAGAAGCTGGATACTGTGGCCTATCCCGAGGTGGAGCTGCTGGAGGCCAATAAGGAGGGCTTTTCCTTCAAGGCCACCGTGGCAGTCCGTCCCGAGGTGAAACTGGGCAAGTATAAGGGCCTCACCGCCCCCAAGGAGACTGTGAAGGTCGCCGAAAAGGACATTGATGAGGAGCTCAAGCCCTACATCCAGCGTGCCACCCGCATGGTGGATGTGGAGCGGAAGGCGAAGAAGGGCGACACCGTGACCATCGACTTCGAGGGCTTTATGGACGGCAAGGCTTTCGACGGCGGCAAGGGCGACAACTATGACCTGGAGCTGGGCTCCGGCTCTTTTATCCCCGGATTCGAAGATCAGCTCATCGGTGTCAAGCCCGGCGCCGAGAAGGATGTGAATGTCACCTTCCCTGAGGAGTATCAGGCGGAGGAGCTGGCGGGTAAGCCCGCCGTGTTCAAGGTGACGGTGCATGCCGTAAAGGAGAAGCAGACCCCCGCCCTGGACGACGAGTTTGCCAAGGACGTCTCCGAGTTTGAGACGCTGGCTGCGCTGCGCAAGGATCTGGGTGATAAGCTCACCGAGCGCCGGGAGCGCCAGGCCAATAGCGCCTTTGAGGAGGCGCTGCTGGATCAGGTTACCGAGAACATGACCGTGGAGATCCCGGAGGCCATGGTGGAAATGCGGGCCCAGCAGATGCTGGAGGATTACGCCCAGCGCATCACCAGCCAGGGCATCCCCTTCGAGCAGTATCTGGCCATGACCGGCCTTACCGTAGATATGCTCAAGCTCCAGGCTTCCGAGGGGGCCGCGCGCCAGGTCAAGACCGATCTGGCCCTTCGGGCTGTGGCCGAGGCTGAGAAGATCGAGGTCACAGAAGAAGATATCGCCGCCGAGTGCGAGCGTCTGGCGCAGCAGTACGGCATGCCCGCGGAGAAGGTCAAAGAGATCGTACCCGCGGCTGACCTGACCCGCGACCTGAGCAACCAGAAGGCCGCCAAGGTGATCTTCGACTCCGCTAAGGCGGGGAAGGCTCCCGCCAAGAAGGCCACCAAGAAGGACGAGACCAAGGCGGAGGAGAAGCCTGCCAAGAAGACGGCGGCTAAGAAGACCGACGCCAAGGTTGAGGAGAAGCCCGCTAAGAAGACGGCGGCCAAGAAGACCGAGACCAAGGCCGAAGAGAAGAAGCCCGCGGCCAAAAAGACCACCAAGAAGGCCAAGAGCGAGGAATGATTTTCCTCTAATGGGGAATACTGTGGTGTGTTTTTCCTGTGAATTCGCGAATAAGGAGACTTTCCAGCTATGAGTTTGGTACCTTATGTAGTAGAGCAGACCAGTCGGGGCGAGCGCTCCTATGACATTTTTTCCCGGCTGCTCAACGACCGCATTATCTTCCTGGGTGAGGAGGTAAACGCCACCACGGCTTCTCTGGTCGTGGCGCAGCTTCTCTACCTGGAAGCCCAGGATCCCGACAAGGAGATCCAGTTCTACATCAACAGCCCCGGCGGCTCCGTCACCGACGGTATGGCCATCTACGACACCATGCAGTATATCAAATGCGACGTGTCGACCATCTGCATTGGTATGGCCGCCTCCATGGGCGCTTTCCTTCTGTCTTCGGGAACCAAGGGAAAGCGTCTGGTTCTGCCCAATGCAGAGATCATGATCCACCAGCCCTCTGCCGGGACCCAGGGCCAGATCACTGATATGGCCATCCATCTCAAGCGGCTGGAGATCATCAAGAAGCGCATGAATCAGATCTTGGCCAACAATACAGGCCGGTCTGTGGAAGAGGTCACCGCCGCCTGTGAGCGGGACAACTTCATGTCCGCTGAGGAGGCCAAGGAATTCGGTCTGGTGGATAAGGTCATCTATCACCGCTGATAAAACAGGGGAGCGGGGCCGCATAGCTCCGCTCCTTTGAGCGTCTTTTGATTTTTTCTGTGAGGTAACGAACGATGCCGAAAAACGACGAACACAAGTCTGTCCGCTGTTCATTCTGCGGCAAGCCCCAGGAGGAGGTCGCCCGCATTATTGCCGGGTCAGGAGTCTATATCTGCAATGAATGTGTACATCTGTGCATGTCCATTCTGGATGACGCCGAGGACACACCCGACCATGCCTTTCACCCGGAGTCGGCGGGGGCGATCCCCACTCCGAAGGAGATCCACCAGGTGTTGGATCAGTATATTATCGGCCAGGAAGAGGCCAAAGTGGCGCTCTCTGTCGCGGTCTATAACCACTATAAGCGCATCTACTTTGACGGCGGGGACGATGTGGAGCTCCAGAAGAGCAATATCCTGCTCCTGGGCCCCACCGGCTGCGGCAAGACCCTCTTCGCCCAGACTCTGGCCAGGGTGCTGAAGGTGCCCTTTGCCATCGCTGACGCCACCACGCTCACCGAGGCCGGCTATGTGGGCGACGATGTGGAAAATATCCTGCTGCGCCTGGTGCAGGCCGCCGACTACGATGTGGAGCTGGCAGAGCGGGGGATCATCTACATCGACGAGATGGACAAGATCGCCCGGAAGAGCGAAAACACCTCCATTACCCGGGATGTGTCCGGCGAGGGCGTGCAGCAGGCGCTTCTGAAGATCCTGGAGGGCACCGTGGCCAACGTCCCGCCCCAGGGAGGCCGCAAGCATCCCCATCAGGAGTTCATTCAAATCAACACCAAGAATATCCTCTTTATCTGCGGCGGCGCCTTCGACGGTCTGGAGAAGATCATCGAGCAGCGGCTGGATAAGAAGGCCATTGGCTTCGGCGCGGAGATCAAGAGCAGGTCGGAGCGGGACACCGGCGCCCTCTTCTCTGAGGTGCAGCCCCACGATCTGATCAAGTTCGGCATCATTCCCGAGCTGGTGGGCCGCCTGCCTGTGGTGACCTCTTTGACCTCCCTGACCCGTAAGCAGCTGGTGCGCATCCTCACCGAGCCCAAGAACGCCCTGGTGCGCCAGTATCAGAAGCTTCTGGAATATGATGATGTGACCTTGGAATTCCAGCCCGAAGCCCTCGCCGCCGCGGCCGATAAGGCGCTGGAGCGGGGGATCGGCGCCCGGGGATTGCGGGCTGTACTGGAAGAGGTTATGACCCACACCATGTACGACGTGCCCTCCGATCCCACCATCTCGAAAGTGATGGTCACTCCGGAGAGCGTCAGGGGAGAGGCCATGCCCGAGCTTATCCGGGATCGGGAGAAGGCCGCCCGGCCCAAACCGGGCAGCGGCAAGACCGATCAACCGCGGCCCAGTCTGCGGGACACCGCCTCCTGAAACAGAGCGAACACCCTTCGGGGCGGGGAAGACCCCGCCCCGATTTTTCCAAGCTGACGCAGCAGGGAGGAAGACCATATGACGTTGAATGTGCAGAAGGCGGAATTTATCCGCTCGGCGGCGGGTGCGAAGGATTTTCCCAGGGACGGGCTGCCCCAGGTGGCGTTTGCGGGCCGTTCCAATGTGGGGAAATCCTCCGTCATCAACCGGCTTTTGAACCGGAAAACTTTCGCCCGTGTGGGCTCCGCACCGGGAAAGACTACCCACATCAACTACTTTCTTATCGATCAGAAGCTCTACCTGGTGGATCTTCCCGGCTACGGCTATGCCAAGGTCTCTCAGGCGGAGAAGGAGCGCTGGGCAAAGCTCATCCAGAGCTGGTTTGACGACCCCGCGCTTATGACCCTGGGCATCCTCATCGTGGACGCCCGCCACAAGCCCACCGCCAATGACATCTCCATGGCGGAGTACTTTAAAGCCTCGGGCAAGCCCTGGGTAGTGGTGGCCAATAAGCTGGACAAGCTGAAAAAGAGCGAGATTGAGCCAAACCTGGTTCAGATCAGGGATACCTTAGAGCTGCCGGATACCGTAAAGGTCATTCCCTTTTCGGCCGAGAAGGGGACAGGTCGGGAGGCGCTTTGGGGGCTGCTTTTGGATCACATGGATGACAGCAAATAAAAAAAGGACGCCGAGCCCTCGGCGTCCTTTTTCCGCACTTGTATCTCTATGAAAAATTTGCTATAATAGCCGCAGCCGGTCGTTCTTCGGATGGAAGGGACGATAGGCGCAGCGGCCCCGATGGGCATTGACGCTGTAATAGGACGATTTACTTTTTAATGGGCGGTGAGGTCGTTGGTCAGCTGGAACAGCCTTTTTACGCATATGGACTGGTATGGGCTGTTGGATCTGCTGATCTCCGCAGTGGCGGCTCTGCTGTGCATCACGCTCCATGAGCTCTCCCACGGCTTTACAGCCTACCGGCTGGGCGACCCCACCGCTAAAAACGCCGGGCGGCTCACTCTGAACCCTGTCCGCCACATCGACCCATTCGGCCTGGTGATGATGCTGGTGGCCAAGGTGGGCTGGGCAAAGCCGGTTCCGGTGGATATGCGGTATTTTAAGCATCCTAAGCGGGGGATGGCGGTCACCGCACTGGCGGGGCCCGCCTCCAACTTTGTTCTGGCTTTTTTGGCTGTGGCCCTCTTCTCCCTTGTTTTTCGCCTGCCCTCCGTTTCCGACAGCTTTCTCCTGCCTCTGATGCTGCTGCAGGCATTTTTGGCCAATGTCGCTATTTTGAGCGTGGGCCTGGGGATATTCAACCTCATCCCCGTCTCGCCGCTGGACGGCTCCAAGGTGCTCTTTTCCTTCCTGCCGGACAAAGTTTATATGAATATCCTACGCTATGAACGCTATGTGATGATCGCCGTGCTCCTGCTGACTATATCCGGGTTTTTCTCCCGGCCGTTAAGCTGGCTCATCGTCCGTGTGCTGGAAGGATTCTGCTCCCTGTGCGGCCTTTCCCAGGGGATCGAATATCTGCTGGCCTTTTCCCATTTGTTCCAATATTTTCACTTCTGAAGGGCGGGTGAGACCTGCGTGGACGCTCCCATCTATCATCTGGAAAAGGTAGTTCGCACCCGTGCTGAGGATGCGGAGGATTTCACCGGCCCCCTCGATCTGATCCTCAGCCTTCTGGCCAAGAATAAAATGGAGATCCAGGATATCCAGATCTCCCTCATATTGGATCAATACCTGGCCTGGATCGAGAAGCGGCGCGCTCTGGATCTGGAGGTAGCCAGTGAATTTATCACCATGGCCTCCCAGCTCATGTTCATCAAGACCAGGATGCTCCTGTCCATCCACGACGAAGAGGCCATCTCGGAGCTGGATCAGCTCATTGCCTCCCTGGAAGAGCATCAGCGTCACGAGAATTTTGCCCGCCTCCAGGCGGTGATCCCCCGGCTCTCTGACCGGTATGCCGTCTGCCGGGACTATATTACCAAAGTGCCGGAGCATCTGCCGGTAAACAAGGTCTACCGTTATAGCCATAAGCCCGCGGATCTGCTTCGGGCCATCACATCCGCCTTGGAACGGGTGGACAACCAGCTCCCGCCGCCCATGGCCGCCTTTGAGGGCATTGTGGGCCGGGAGCCCTATCCCGTCAGTGACAAGGCGGGAGAGATCCTGGAGCGGCTGCGCCGCTTCGGCGTTACCCGCTTCCATACCCTCTTCCAGGGAAACAGGAGCCGCAGCGAGATCGTGGCCACCTTCCTGGCGGTGCTGGAGCTGTGCAAGGCGCGGCGGCTGCGGCTGGCAGGGACGGAGACCGACTGTACTGTGACCAGCATCGGTGGAGGCGACGAGGATTTTGAGTTTTCCGCCGATACCTATTGAGAGGAGGGGCCTTTATGGAATTGAAAGAAGTGGAATCCGCCATTGAGGGCATCCTCTTTGCCGCCGGCGAACCGGTGGGGGTGGAGCGGCTGTGTATGACCCTGGAGATCGACCGGGAGACCGCCGACGCCGTGTGCCAGCGGTTGGCCGACCAGTACAGTTATGAGCGCCGGGGCATCCGCCTGGTACGGCTGGAAAACTGTTATCAGCTCTGCTCCGCTCCGGAGTATGCCGAGTACATCCGCAAGGCCTTTGAGAGCCGCCGGCCTGCCCGGCTGAGCCAGCCTGCGCTGGAGGTGCTCTCCATCATCGCCTATTACCAACCCACCACAAAGGCATACGTAGACCAGATCCGAGGGGTGGACAGCTCCTACACGGTGGGTCTGCTCACAGAGCGGGAACTCATTGAGGAGTGTGGTCGCCTGGCGGTGCCGGGCCGGCCCATCCTCTACCGCACCACCCAGAACTTTCTGCGCTCCTTTGGCCTATCCAGCCTGGAGGAGCTGCCCGAGCTGCCCAACGCCTCTGCCGAGGACGAACAGATCACCCTGGATATGCAGGCGGATATCGCCCGGCTCCAGCTGCAGCAGGAGCCGGAGCAGTCCGGGGAGGAAGAGGCGCCCATCACCGACGAGGAGCTGGAGGCCGCTGCTCTGGAGCTGGCGCAGCGGGAGGCCGCTGAGGAGACAGGGCGCGAGCCGGCGGAAGAGGAACCGCTATGACGGCCCTGAAGATCCTTCTGGCCATTCTGCTTCTCTTTTTCCTGTTGGGATGGATCCGGGTGGGAGGGGGCGTTGAATATGCCCAGGAAGGTCTCCTGGTTCGGGTACGGGTAGGCGCGCTCTGGCTTCAAGTTTTTCCCATAAAAAGGGAGAAAAAAGGGAAAAAGTCCCAAAAGGTGAAACCAAAAAAAGAGCCGGAGGAGCCGGAGGCTAAGAAGGGCGGAACGCTGGGTATGATCAAAGACCTGCTGCCTATAGCCTGTGAGGCGGCGGGGGAACTCAAAGAGCGCATCCGCATCGACAAGCTTCTTCTGGATTTCGTCTTCGGCGGCTCAGACCCTGCCAACACCGCGATGATTTTCGGCTATTCCAATGCTGCCATCGGTATGCTTTTGCCCCTTTTCGAGCACAATTTTAACGTGAAGGAGCGCCGAGTGCGTACGGCTATGGATTTTACCGCCAAGGAGCCGATCGTCTATATTTACGCCGCTTTTTCCGCCCGGATCGGCCAGCTGGTGAGCTTTGCGCTCCGGTTCGGCTGGAAATTTTTGAAGATCTATTTGAGGAATAAAAACAGGCAAAAAGTGCAAAAAAACGCAAAGAAAGAGGCGATTTGACATGGACGAAAAGAAACATCCTCTCAGCGAGCTCATGGGGTCTACCATGGACAAGATCCAGCTCTTGGCGGATTCCAACACAGTGGTGGGCGAGCCCATTGTCACTGACGACGTGACGATCCTGCCCATTTCCCGGTTGAGCTTCGGTTTCGGTGTGGGCGGCGCCGACTTTACCACAAAGAACCAGAAGCCCACCGCCGACAACTGCTTTGGCGGCGGCAGCGGCGCCGGCGTGAACATTGATCCCATCGCGTTTCTCGTGGTGCGGGACGGCAACGTCCGTATCCTGCCCCTTCTGCCTCCCGCCGAGGGCGTGATCGGCCGGGTGGTGGATATGGTTCCCGAATTGGTGGACAAGGTCACCGATTTCGTGGAAAAACAGCAGGAGAAGAAGGATAAAACTGATATTTAAGGCGCATACTGACGTCATCTCTGTTTGGGAGGCGGCGTCACATGAAACGAGCCATTGCGGTCTTTGCGGCCTTGATCCTGTTATGTCCGACCTGTTTCGCGGCGGAGGCCCCGGTGGTCTCCGCCGCCTCCGCTGTTCTGATGGATGCCCAAAGCGGGCGGGTGCTCTATGAGAAGGACGCCCACTCCCAACGGCTCATCGCCAGCACCACCAAGCTGATGACCGCTCTGGTGGCGGTGGAATCCACCGCCCTGGACACGCAGATCACCATGAAACCGGAATACCAGGCGGAGGGCTCCTCCATGTATCTGCGCTTTGGGGAGGAGCGGACGCTGGAGGAGCTGCTCTATGGCCTTCTGCTGGCCTCCGGGAACGACGCCGCCCTTGCCATTGCCGGAGGCTGCGGCGGGGACGTGGAGACCTTCGTTGGCTGGATGAATGAGAAGGCCGCGGAGCTTGGCATGGAGGACACGCATTTTGCCAATCCCAACGGCCTGGACGCAGAGGGGCATTATTCCACCGCCTATGACCTGGCCCTGCTGGGCCGGGCGGTATTGGAAAATGAGACTTTGGCCAAGCTGGTGTCCACCAAATCCATCACCGTAGCGGGGCGGAGCCTTACCAACCACAACAAATTGCTCTGGCGGTACGAGGGCTGTACCGGTATGAAGACCGGCTATACCGACGCGGCCGGCCGCACGCTGGTCTCCAGCGCACAGCGGGACGGTCAGAGCCTCATCTGTGTCACATTGAAGGCCCCCAACGACTGGGACGACCACGCCAAGCTCTTTGACTATGGCTTTGAGACCTGGCCCACCCGTCCGCTGGCCCGGGCGGGAAAGATCTTCCGGACGCTGCCCGTCTCCGGGAGCCTTCTGTCCCAGGTGGAGGTGGTCACCGATAGGGATGTGGCCTATCCTCTGTCGACGGGAGAGCGGGTGCGGGCCGTGATCACGCTGCCCGACCGGGTAGAGGCCCCTGTGCAAAAAGGGACGATCGCAGGGAAGCTGTGTTTTTGGGTGGGGGAGACGCCCGTGGGGGAGACCTACCTGCTCTACAGAGTCGATATCCCTGAAAATGTGCCGGAACCCACCTTGTTTGACCGGATCAAAGAGTTCCTGCAAAGGGGAGAGGGGAGCGCTGTCCTGGCTACCGCTTTCCTACAGGAAATACCGGCCTCGCCAGTGGCGGGGCGGAGGTGAACTTCATGGAAGAGAGACTGCAAAAGCTCCTCTCCGCTGCGGGGGTCTGCTCCCGCCGCTCGGCGGAGCGCTACATAACAGAGGGACGGGTAAAGGTCAACGGCGTTCCCGCTCAGCTGGGGATGAAGGCCGACCCGGAGCGGGATGAGATCACAGTGGACGGCACGGCCCTGCCCCAAACGGAGAAACGGGTGTGGCTCATGCTCAACAAGCCCGCGGGACGGGTGACCACTCTCTCTGACGAAAAGGGCCGCAAAACGGCGGCGGAGCTGGTGGCCGACTGCGGCGTGCGGGTCTGGCCTGTGGGCCGGCTGGACATCGACTCCGAGGGACTTCTCCTGTTCACCAACGACGGGGAGGGCACCCACCATCTTCTCCATCCCGGCCATGAGGTGGAGAAGGAGTATCATGTGATCGTGGAGGGGGATGCGTCCGCCGCCCTCCCCATCCTAAACGGCCCGATGGAGCTGGATGGAGAGCTGCTGGCCCCCGCCAAGGTATCCCTGCTTGACCAGCGCTCCGCCTCGGCCCGCCTCTCGGTCATCATTCATCAGGGCAAAAATCGCCAGGTACGCCGGATGTGCGCCGCCGCCGGCCTGACCGTAAAGCGGCTGCGGCGGGTTCGGGAGGGCACTCTCCATCTGGGGGAACTGCCCGCCGGGAAATGGCGCTGGCTCACCGGGGAAGAGGTATCTCAGCTCCTCTCCTGATCCCTGCAGGATCGCAGAATGTACTTGCAAAAAACAGTTGCTTTTCCGCGTGGAAGCGGCTATGATTAGCAGTGGAATGGTTTCCAAAACTGGGAAAGCCGAGGAGTTCCTATGGTAAAAGATATCCTGTCTGTGATCCAGAGCCAGCGGCCTGGCTTCTCTAAGGGCCAGAAACGGATCGCGGACTACATCCTGACCTCCTATGACAAGGCGGCCTTCATGACCGCCAACAAGCTGGGCAAGACCGTCAACGTCAGTGAATCCACCGTGGTGCGCTTTGCCGCCGAGTTGGGCTATGACGGCTATCCCGCCATGCAGAAGGCCCTTCAGGAGATGATCCGCAACAAGCTCACCGCCATCCAGCGCATCGAGGTCTCCAATGACCGTATGGGCAATGAGGATGTACTTACCATGGTGATGCACGCCGACGCAGAAAATATCCGCCACACACTGGAAGAGGTGGATCGGGACAGTTTTGACCAGGCGGTGAGCGCCCTTTTGAGCGCCCGGCGCATCTACATTATGGGCGTTCGCTCCGCCTTTGCCCTGTCTAACTTCCTGGGCTTTTACTTTAACATGATGTTTGAAAATGTAGTGGTGGCCCACACCAACTCCTCCAGCGAGCTTTTTGAGCAGATCCTCCGCATTGGGGCGGGAGACGTGATCGTAGGTATCAGTTTTCCCCGCTACTCCAAGCGGACAGTGCGGGCTATGCAATATGCCAAGGATCGGGGGGCCACCACCATTGCCATTACCGATTCCAATACCTCTCCTTTGGCTGAGCCCGCCGACCATACGCTCCTGGCGAAGGGAGACATGGCCTCTTTTGTGGACTCCCTGGCGGCGCCGCTCTCTCTTGTCAACGCCCTCATCGTGGCAGTGAGCCGCAGAAAAGGCGCGGAGCTGGCGGATACCTTCGGAAAACTGGAGAAGATCTGGGATGAGTACGAGGTCTATGAAAAGACAGAGCAGTGACCTGATCGTGGTAGGGGGCGGCGCCGCGGGCTGTATGGCCGCTTTGGCCGCGGCGGAACAAGGGCTCTCGGTCACCCTAATGGAGCGCAACCCCAAGCTGGGCAGAAAGCTTTACATCACCGGCAAGGGGCGGTGCAACCTGACCAACCGGGCCACCGTGCAGACCTGCCTTGCAAATATCCCCCGCAATGGCCGATTCCTCACCGCCGCCCTCACCCGGTTTCCGCCGGAGGCGGTAATGGAGTATTTCGAGACCCTGGGCGTCCCCCTGAAAACAGAGCGGGGCAACCGGGTCTTTCCTCGCTCCGATAAGTCTGCCGACGTCATCGACGCCCTTCTGCGCGCCTTGCGCCGGGCGGGTGTATCCATCCTTCAGGATAGAGCGCAGGCTCTCCTTTTGCAGGAGGGCCTGGTGACTGGCCTGGTCGGAGAATCTGGAGAAAAATATTCCTGTCAGGCAGTTGTCCTTGCCACCGGTGGCCTTTCCTATCCCGCCACCGGCTCGACCGGAGACGGGTACCGCCTGGCCCGCCAAGCGGGCCACACCGTCCAGCCTACCAGGGGATCCCTGGTTCCGCTGGAGGCGGAGGACTGCGCGCCTATGCAGGGCCTCTCTTTGCGAAACGTGACGCTGACGCTGAAGGGCAGCGGCAAGAAGCCCCTCTATCAGGAGCAGGGAGAGCTGCTGTTTACCCACTTCGGCCTCTCCGGCCCGCTGACGCTCAGTGCCAGCGCCCACCTGCCTGACGGGCCCTGTACCGCGTTTATCGATTTAAAGCCCGCTCTGGATGAGGAGACCCTGGATCGCCGCCTGGTTCGGGAGCTGAGTGAAAATCCCAACAAGTCTCTGCGCCATGTGCTGGAGACCCTGGAGCCCAGGAGCCTGATCTCTCTGCTCCTGGTTCGGGCGGGCCTTTCCGGGGAGGAGAGGGCCAACGCCGTCACCAAAGCACAGCGGCGCAAGCTGCTGGAGACCATAAAGGCTCTGGCCTTTCCTGTCACCGGCCCCAGGCCGGTGGAGGAGGCCATCATTACGGCCGGCGGAGTGACTGTGACGGAGGTTTCGCCCAAGGACATGTCATCCAAGTGCTGTAAGGGCCTTTTCCTTGCCGGAGAATTGCTGGATGTGGACGCCTACACCGGGGGCTTTAACTTACAGATCGCCTGGGCCACGGGCCGTATGGCCGGGCTGGGCGCCGCCGCCTATTGCGGGGAGGATAGAACCGATGAAGCATAAGAGCATTGCGATCGATGGCCCCTCTGGGGCAGGGAAGAGTACTATGGCCAAGGCCCTGGCCCAGGAGCTGGGGTTTCTCTACGTAGACACCGGCGCCATCTACCGCACGCTGGGGCTTTTTGCCTTGCGGCGCGGGGCGGCTCCCGGGAGCTGGACGGAGGTGGAGCCGCTGCTGGCTCAGGTCTCGATCCGCATGGCCTATGCCGCCGACGGACTTCAGCACATGTACCTGGACGGGGAAGATGTGACCCGGGCCATCCGGACCCCAGAGGTCTCCACCGCGGCGTCTCAGATCTCCGCCATTCCGCAGGTACGGGCCTTTCTGATGGATATGCAGCGGGATATGGCGGACAACAACGACGTGGTTATGGACGGCCGGGATATCGGCACCGTTGTGCTTCCCGATGCCGACGCGAAGATCTTTCTCACCGCCTCGGCGGAGGATCGGGCCAAACGGCGGCACGCCGAGCTGATAGAGCGGGGAGAGACGGTAGATTATGACACCGTCCTGGCCGATATCATAGCCCGGGACGACCGGGACACCAACCGGGCCGCCGCCCCTCTCCGCCAGGCTGCGGGGGCCGCTTTGGTGGAC
The DNA here is from genome assembly GCF_943193085.1 of Vermiculatibacterium agrestimuris. Classification (NCBI taxonomy): domain Bacteria; kingdom Bacillati; phylum Bacillota; class Clostridia; order Eubacteriales; family Oscillospiraceae; genus Vermiculatibacterium; species Vermiculatibacterium agrestimuris. The sequence continues at coordinate 25,097 of NZ_CALPCU010000007.1, forward strand.
ACCACTGGCATTTCTCTGGAGGAGAGCTTTCGGCTGCTCCTTCGGACGGTACAGGAGACGCTGGCATGAAAGTATGGTACTGTATTCTCTACTGCGTGATCTGGCCCTTTTTCAACTTGGTTCACCCTTGCCGGGCCATCGGCCGCGAGAATATTCCGGAGGGGGCGGCGCTGTTTTGCCCCAACCACACCAGTCTCACAGACCCCCTCTTTGCCGTTTTCGCCATGCACCTGAAAAACCGGCCCCAGGTCATGGCCAAGGCGGAGATCATGGAAGTCCCCGTTCTGGGCTGGATCCTGAAAAAGGCCGGCGTTTTTGCAGTGGAGCGGGGCAAGTCCGACGTCGGCGCCATCAAACGGGCCTTAAAGTGCCTCAAAAGCGGAGAGAAGCTCCTGCTCTTTCCCGAGGGCACCCGCTCCAAGACCGGGGAGCTGGGGCCTGCCAAGGGCGGCGCCGCCATGCTGGCGGTGCGCACCGGCGTCCCCATCGTGCCCATGTACATCCCGGCGGAGAAAAAATGGTTCCGCCGCACCTCCGTGGTTTTTGGGACGCCCTACATTCCGCAGATCGCGGGCGCAAAGGGTACCTCCGAGGAATATGAGGCCATTGCCCAGGATCTGATGGCGCGGATCGCCCTTTTAGAGGAGCAGGCGAAATGAGAGTGACCGTAGCCAAGACCGCGGGCTTTTGCTACGGCGTAAAGCGGGCGGTAGAGCTGGCCGAAACCACCGCGCAGACCGGCGTGCCCTGCGTCATGCTGGGGCCGGTCATCCATAACAGTTCTGTTATCCGGCACCTTGCATCTATGGGGATGACAGTGGTGGAACGGCCGGAGGATGTTCCTCCCGGCGCCGTTGTGATCCTCCGCTCCCACGGGGAGGGGAGAGCGGTCTACGATGTGTTGAAGGCCAAGGACATCCAGATCGTGGACGCCACCTGCCCCAACGTATCCCGGATCCATACCTTGGCCAAAACGGCCCAGGAGGAGGGAAGGCGGGTCATCATCATCGGCGCGGCAGGCCATCCGGAGGTGCAGGCCATTGCCGGCTGGTGCCAGGAACCTTTGATTTTTCAAGATGGACAGGCCTTGGCGGATTACTTTTCCGCCCATCGGGACGAGGCGGAAAAGCCTCTCACCATGCTCTGTCAGACCACCTCTACACAAAAGGTTTGGAATTTTTGCGTAGAAAACGCAAAAAAACTGTGTACAAATATCAAAATTTTTGATACAATATGTAATGCTACTTGCGCCCGGCAATCCGAGGCCCAGCGGTTATCTGTCCAAAATGACGCTGTCGTCGTCATTGGAGGGCGGGACAGCGCGAATACCAAACGACTTTTTGAGTTGTGCGGTGCGCTGTGTTCCCACACCGTTTGGATCGAAAATTCGGACGAGCTGGATATGGCCCAATTTGAAAAAGGGGCTTGCGTGGCGATCACTGCAGGTGCGTCAACACCTGCGTGGATCATAAAGGAGGTATATGACAAAATGAATGAAGAGAACATGGTGATCGAGGAATCCTTTGAGGAAATGCTGGAGAAATCGATCAAAACTTTGCATACGGGGGAGAAAGTCACGGGCATGGTAACCGCTATCACGCCCACCGAGATTTATGTGGATCTGGGGACGAAGCATGCCGGTTACATCCCGGTGGCCGAGCTCACTGACGATCCCACCGTCAAGGTGGAGGACATCGTCAAGGTGGGCGACGAGATCGAGACCTGCGTGGTACGTGTCAACGACGCCGAGGGCGTTGTCACACTGTCCAAGAAGCGTCTTGACTCTGTCAAGAGCTGGGACGATGTGGAGGCGGCCTGCGAAGATCACACCACAGTCGAGGGCGTGGTCACCGAGGAGAACAAGGGCGGCGTGGTCGTCAGCGTCAAGGGCGTTCGGGTCTTCGTGCCCGCTTCCCAGACCGGCATCCCCCGCGACCAGCCCATGACCGAGCTGCTCAAGCAGAAGGTCAAGCTGCGCATCACGGAGGTCAACCGTGCCCGCCGCCGTGTGGTGGGCTCCATCCGCGCGGTGACCGCCGCAGAGCGCGCTGAAAAGGCCGCCGAGGTCTGGAACAACATTGAGGAGGGCAAGCGCTACCGCGGCGTGGTCAAATCCCTCACCTCCTATGGCGCTTTCGTGGACATCGGCGGCGTCGACGGCATGGTGCACGTCTCTGAGCTGAGCTGGAGCCGGATCAAGCACCCCTCCGAGGTGGTCAATCCCGGCGACGAGGTGGAGGTATACGTCATTTCCTTCGATCCCGAGAAGCGGAAGATCTCCCTGGGCATGAAGGACAAGAGCCAGGATCCCTGGGCCAACTTTGTGGATTCCTACAAGCCTGAGGATACCGCTAAGGTGCGGGTGGTCAAGCTCATGACCTTCGGCGCCTTTGCCGAGGTAGTGCCCGGTGTGGATGGCCTGATCCACATTTCTCAGCTGGCCGATCACCGGGTAGACAAGCCCGCCGATGTAGTCAGCGAGGGCGACGAGGTCGAGGTGAAGATCACCGATATCGACTATGACAAGAAGAAAGTCTCCCTGTCGATCCGCGCTCTGCTGGAGGAGGCCCAGCGCACGGAGGATGGCGAGGACGGCGCGGTAGTGGCCAGCTCCGACGGCGAGGCCACCGAGGTCGTTTCCGACTTCCAGGCGGAGTAATATTACGTTTTGTCCCTGTAAGATAGCGCCACTTTTTAAAAAGTGGCGCTATCTTTTTCTTTTTTGAGGGAAAACGGCGTTTTTACTTGCAATTTGGGACAAAAGAGAATATAATTACTTTTAGTAGAATTGGTTTACAGGCGATGGGAGGTGCAAGATGTTTCAAGTTGGGGATAAGATCGTTCATCCCATGCACGGCGCTGGCGTGATCGACAGCGTGGTGACGAAGAAGGTCAACGGAGTTGTACGGGACTATTATGTGCTGAAGTTGCCAGTAGGCGGCATGATGGTGATGATCCCCACGGGAAACTGCACTGAGATCGGCGTTCGACCCATCGTCGCCCCTGCGGAGGCAGACAAGATCATTGACGCCCTGCCCGCCATCGAAATAGAATCCGATCCCAACTGGAACCGCCGAAACCGTGAAAACCTGATTCGCCTGAAAAGCGGTGACCTCCTTGAGGTCGCCAAAGTGATGAAGAGCCTGATCCTTCGCGACGGGGAGCGCGGCTTGTCCACTGGAGAGCGGAAAATGCTCCACTCCGCCAAGCAGATCCTGATTTCAGAGATCGCCCTTTCCGAGAGTTCCAGCTATGAGGAAGTGGAAGGACGCATCAATCAGGCATTGGCGCAATAAATTGAATAGGACGGAAAAAGGGGACTGAAAAGTCCCCTTTTTTCCACTGTGTACCCTTCCAAAACGGGGTGTAATTATGGGTTTCTTTGAAAAATTAAGGAAAAATGGCCAGCGGCTGATGGTGAGCTGTTCTGCCATCGTCCCTGCCGCCGGCAGCGCCGTTCGGATGGGGCAGGACAAGCTCCTGATGCCCCTTCATGACGTCCCTATGCTCCTTCGAACCCTTTGGACGCTGGAGGGCTGCGGCTATGTGACCGAGATCATCATCGCCACACGGGAAGACCTCATCGTACCTGTGGGACAGCTGTGCAGGGATGCGGGGCTTCAAAAGGTACGCAAGGTGGTCGTAGGCGGCGAGAGCCGCACCGCCTCGGTGCTGGCGGGACTTCGGGAGGCGGATCCCACCACCCAGCTGGTCGCCATTCACGACGCTGACCGCCCCTTGCTCACCGCTGAGATTTTGGGGAAGACTATCCGCAGAGCGGCGGAGCGGGGTGCGGCTGCCCCGGCGGTTCCGGTAAAGGACACCATCAAACGGGCAGCAGACGGCATGGTGGAGACCACCCTTGACCGCTCGGAACTCTTTGCCATCCAAACGCCTCAGGTCTTTGAGCACGGCCTCATCCTGGGGGCGCTGGAGAAGGCGGAAGCGGAGGGGATCGCCCTTACTGACGACTGCGCCGCTGTGGAGCGGCTCGGGATGCCGGTGTGTCTTACCGAGGGCTCCTATGAAAACATCAAGCTGACCACGCCAGAGGACGTCCTGGTTGCGGAGGCCATATTGGAAAGGCGGGGTGAGGCATGAGGATCGGACAGGGTTACGATGTGCACCGGCTGACAGCGGGCCGGAAGCTCATTCTGGCCGGGGTGGAGATCCCCTATGAAAAAGGACTGCTGGGCCACTCTGACGCCGACGTGCTGACCCATGCCCTCATGGATGCCCTGCTGGGAGCCTGCGCGCTGGGGGACATCGGACATCTGTTTCCCGACAATGATCCCGCCTATGCCGGAGCAGACAGTCTCAAGCTGCTGGATCGGGTGGTGGAACTGCTGGGAAAGCGCGGGTTCCGCGTGGGCAATGTGGATGTGACCGTGATCGCCCAAGCCCCCAAGCTCTCGCCGTTCGTGCCGCAAATGCGGGAAAATCTGGCCCGGCGGTTGAACATTGGGACAGACCGGGTCAGCGTCAAGGCCACGACCGAGGAGGGGCTGGGCTTTACAGGCAGGGGAGATGGCGTTGCCGCGCAGGCGGTGTGTCTGATCGAAGAACCGGCTGATTGAGGGGCGCTTTTTGTGCCGAACAAGAAACCGCAGAGATAGGAAAATAGGATATAGCCGTTCCCAAACGCTCCTGCGCCGCATATCATGCGGTGAGAGGAGCGTTTTTGCCTCTCCCCATGGGAGGCCATTTCTCTCACCCTCAAGAAAGGAATGGTCATTCAAATGGTCTACTATCTCATCGTCTGCCGCTCTCTGACCTACGCTCAGCGGACGGAGGCGGCTCTGAAGCGGGCAGGCATCACAGCTCACATCATGCGCTCCCCCAAGGTCATTGACAGCGAGGGGTGCAGCCATTCGGTGAAGGTCGCTGAGCGGAATCTTGCCCCCGCGCTGGTCATATTGGCCCGGGCGGGCCTGTCCCCTAAGCGGGTATTCATCATGGCCAGCGACGGAAGCTATAAGGAGGTTCTGCTGTAATGGCCTATTTGGACAGTGCGGCCACCACGCTGCAAAAGCCCCCGTCAGTGTCGCGGGCCGTGGTCTCCGCCATGGGGCGGATGGCCTCGCCGGGCAGAGGCGGGCACAGGCCCGCTATGCTGGCCGCCGAGACCGCTTTCCAGTGCCGTCAGGCTGCGGCGGAGCTCTTTCACCTGGACGATCCGGAAAATGTGGTCTTTACCCTCAACGCCACCCACGCGCTCAATCTGGCCATCAAATCGGTGGTAAAGCCGGGAGACCGGGTGGTGGTGTCGGGCTATGAGCACAATGCTGTGACCCGCCCCTTGGCAGCGCTGGGCTGCAGTATCCAAGTGGCCCGGTCGCCCCTGTTTGACCAGGAGGCGATCCTGGCCCAGTTCGACCGGCTGGTAACTGCCGAAACTGCCTGTGTCGTCTGCACGCATGTCTCCAACGTGTTCGGTTTCATTCTGCCGGTAAAGGAGATTGCCGCGCTTTGCACCCAGCGGGGTGTGCCCTTCATTCTGGACGCGTCCCAGTCCGCTGGGGCTTTGCCCGTTCATATGGACGAGTTGGGCGCGGCCTTCATCGGTATGCCGGGGCACAAGGGTCTCTACGGCCCCCAGGGCACCGGGCTCCTGCTCTGCGGAGACGGCCGGGATACATGCCCCCTTTTAGAGGGCGGCACCGGCAGTCTCTCCGCACAACAGGAAATGCCTGATTTTCTCCCTGACCGGCTGGAGGCGGGCACCCATAATGTGCCCGGCATTGCCGGACTGCTGGAGGGCATCCGTTTTGTTCGAAGCAGAGGAACGGATACCATCCTTCGTCACGAGCAGGCTTTGACCGCTATGGCGGCCCGTGGGCTTATGGCCCTCCCGGGCGTTACGGTCTATGCCGCCCAGCGGCCTGAGACTCAGGCGGGCGTGCTCTCCTTCACTGTGACGGGCATGGACTGCGAGGAAGTGGGGGAGACCCTGGGCGGCCGTGATGTGGCTGTCCGGGCGGGTCTCCACTGCGCCCCCTTCGCCCACGAGAGCGCCGGGACGCTGAAGACCGGCACAGTGCGAGCCAGCTTTTCTGAATTTAATACTGCCTCCGACGCGAAGCGGCTGGTGGCCGAGGTGGCCCGGCTGGCAAGGTAAGAGAGACGAGAGCGCCCGGCAGACTGCAAGGTCTGCCGGGCGTTTTTTCTTGACCTCCTCCCCGGACAGGCCAAAGCTCGTCTAAAACCGGGAAAAATCGAAAGAAATTCAGGAAAAATTCATGCTTGCCGCCCTTGCGTCCGGCGTTGAAATCAAGTATAATACATAAGATAGACGGAATATGTCCGGAAGGAGGGAGCGCAATGGAACAGATCGCCGCGGCGGCACGGGGGATGGTCTCCAATTTCGGAGTGGTTTCCATCACCGATATTATCGATATCGCCATTATGGCCTTTCTCATATACAGGCTGATCGATCTGATCCGCTCCACCAGCTCCGGCAAGGTGGCCCGGGGCATCATCCTGATTTTGGGGGCTTTGGGCCTGTCCAATATCTTCCGGCTCTACACGGTGAATTTCTTGCTGAGCAAGGTTTTGGAATACGGCGTTCTGGCCCTGGTCATCCTTTTCCAGCCGGAGCTGCGCAAGCTCCTGGAGCAGGTGGGCAGCAGTAAATTTGGCAATGTTTTCTCCGGCCGTCAGACAGCCCCCGACGAGCTGGACAACGCGATCACCCAAACGGTGGAGGCCTATACATCCCTTTCCAAGAGCAAAACCGGCGCGCTTATGGTCTTTGAACGGAAGAATATGCTGGACGACGCCATCCGTACCGGCACAGCCCTGGACACGGTGGTCAACGCCGAGCTTTTGAAGAATATCTTCTGGAACAAGGCGCCGCTCCACGACGGTGCGGTCATCGTACGGGGAGGGCGCATCGTGGGCGCCGGCTGTATGCTCCCCATGTCGGGAAATGTGAATCTCTCCCGGGAGTTGGGCATGCGCCACCGGGCGGGGATCGGCGCCAGCGAGCAGACCGACGCAGTGGTGGCCATCGTCTCTGAGGAGACCGGCTCCATCTCCGTGGCTGTGGGTGGTATGCTCAAACGGCATCTGGCCCCGGAGACTTTAGAGCGGCTGCTGCGCAACGAGCTCATGCCGGAGCGGACAGAGGAGGAGACCCCCTTCAACAAGCTGTCCGCCCTGTTCCGCGGGAAGAAGGAGGGACAAAAGGATGGAGAGAGCAAGGAAAAATAAGGGCCTCTATATGGTGATCTCCGTCCTGCTGGCCATCGTACTTTGGACGTATGTGGGCAACGAGAATCCCGATGAGTCCGGGCCGGTGCGAAATCTGCCCGTCACCTTCACCGGGGTGGAGCTGCTGGAGAGCCGGGGGCTTATGATCACCGACGGTCTGGAGCAGAGTGTGACCCTCAATGTCACCGGTAAGCGCAATGCCTTTCGGCTCCTTTCGTCGGAGACGGTGTCCATCACAGTGGACGTATCCTCCATTCAGCAGCCGGGCCAGTACACCCAGGCCTATCAGGTCGCCTATAACCTGCCGGGGAACACCTCCTCCAGCTCGCTGGTCGTGACGGAGCGTTATCCTCTCAACGTGACCTTTACCGTGGCCAAGATGGCCACCCGCAATATTCCAGTCCAGGGCAGCATGACCGGCAGCGTGGCCGAGAATTATCAGGCCGGAGAGTTCAGCTTTTCTCCCTCGACGATCAAGGTCAGCGGGGAGGAGTCCGTGGTCAACCGCATCGACTTTGCCCAGGTCACGCTGAACCAGGAGGATATGGACGCGACCTACGACGGCGATCTGCCCTACACCTTCATCAGCTTTACTGGAGAGGCGCTGGAGGATATCGACGTAACTGCCGATGCGGCGCTTGTTCACACCACTCTGCCCATCGTAAAGCTCAAAGAGGTTCCCTTGACGGTGAATCTGATCCCCGGCGGCGGCATCAGTGCCGACGATATAGACCGCTACACACAATACACCATCGTGCCCAAGTCTATCATGGTCTCTGGCGCAGCGGCGGATCTGGAGCCACTGAAGGAGATCTCTCTGGGCGACATCGATCTTTCCAAGGTGCTTGGTACCAATACCGTGAGTTTCACCATTCCCCTGGCCGCGGAGCTGACCAACGTCAGCGGCGTCAGCGAGGCGGTGGTGCAGCTGTCTATCACAGGACTTACCACCGCCACCCTAGAGGTGGACAACATCGAGTGCATCAACAAGCCAGACGGCTACACCGCCGATCCCTTGACCACCTCCCGCCAGGTGCAGATCCGGGGCACTCAGGAAGCGGTCTCCGCTGTGACAGCTTCTCAGCTTCGGATCGTAGCCGACCTGGACAACGCGGTGGCCGCCACCGGCACCCAGACCATTCCCGTCAAAGTGTATCTGGATGGCAGGAGCGATGTGGGCGTGGTGGGAGACTACAACATCGTGGTCTCTATCAGCAGAGGATAAGGAGTTTATAACTGCCATGAGACAGACAGCCCAAGTGATCCGTTCGACCACCCCCGGCTTTGCCGAGGTAAAAGTGCGCCGGGTCTCCGCCTGCGCCAGCGCCCACGCCTGCGGCTCCTGCGACCATTGCTCCATGATGGAGAATGCGCCGGAGATCGTGGTGGTCGCCGAAAACCCTGAGGGAGCGGAGAGCGGGGATACCGTTATCGTAGAGAGCGCCACCTCCAGCGTACTGGGGGCGGCGGTGCTCCTTTATATCGTGCCCTTCCTTCTCTTCATCAGCTTCTACCTCCTGGGAGGAGGTCTGGGCTGGTCGGAGGGCGCCGCCATTGCCCTGGGCGGGGTCGGCTTTGTTTTGGGCCTGCTCTCCGCGATGGCGTTGGATCGCTGGCGAAAGAATCACCGGCCGGTGCAATTCAAGATCGTCTCTATTGAGGGCTGAGGGTGTTTGGATACGTCAGAGCCCGGGAAGATACTCTTCCTTCCGGCGCCTGGGAGGCGTACGAAGCGGTCTACTGCGGCCTGTGCCGTAACTTGGGCGCCCGCTACGGGGCCTTCTCCCGGAGTTTCCTCAACTACGATTTCGTCTTTCTGGCTATGCTTTTGGCTCCGGCGGAGGCCGACGGCACACAAGGCTGTCAGCGGTGCCCGCTCCATCCCATAAAGGGCAAGCCCGCATGCTCCGGCGGGACGTGGCTGGACACAGCGGCGGCGGAGAGCGTGATCCTCGCCGCCTGGAAGCTGCGGGACTCTGCCGCGGATGACGGCGCTCTCGCCCGGTGGCGTGCAAAAGGCTTGAGCCTCGCCCTGTGGCGGGGCTATCGGCGGGCAAAGGCGGAATATCCCGCCTATGACGAGGCCGCCGCTCAACTTATGACGGAGCTCTGGACGCTGGAGCGGGAGGGCTGTCCCTCCATTGACCGGACGGCGGACTGCTTTGCCCGGCTTTTGGCCGCGGCCGCGCCTCCGCGGGAAGACGAGGCCGCGCAGCGGGCTACGCGGCAGCTTCTCTATCACCTGGGCCGATGGATCTATCTCATAGACGCCGTAGATGATTTGGAGGAGGATCGGCAGGCAGGACGGTATAATCCGGTTTCTGCCCGCTTCCCCCAATGGACACAGGAGGACAAGGCCTACCTGCGGCAGATGATGGATCACTCCCTGGCCCTGGCAGGTTCGGCCTTTCAGCTTTTAGCGCCCAATCCCTGGCACAGCGTACTGGAAAACATCCTGTACAGCGGCCTTCCCAGCGTGGAAGAACTGGTTTTTTCCGGCCGGTGGCGGGACTATCAAAAGAGACATAGGAGAGTCAACGGATGAATGATCCTTACAGTGTACTGGGTGTAGACCCCGGCGCAAGTGACGATGAGATCAAGCGGGCCTACCGGGAGCTGGCGCGGAAATACCACCCGGACAATTATCAGAACAATCCTCTGGCAGATCTGGCGGAGGAGAAGATGAAAGAGATCAATGAGGCCTATGACGCCATCACCCGGAGCCGCTCCGGGGCCTCCTCCGGTTATGGCGGACAGTACCAGGGGCAATATCAGAGCCAGTATCAATACGCCCAGCAGAGCCAGGCCAGCAGCGATCCTCTGTTTGCCCAAGTGCGTCAGTGCATCAATATCGGCGACCTGAACCGGGCGGAGCAGCTGCTGCGTTCCGCGCCCCAGCAGAGTGCCGAGTGGCACTTTCTTACCGGCTATATCGCCTATCAGAAGGGCTGGCTGGACGAGGCCACTCAGCATTTTCAGACCTCCTGCACCATGGAGCCGGGAAATGTAGAGTACCGTCAGGCCCTCTCTATGCTCCAGCAGGGTGGAGTGTACCGCCCCGCCGGATACAGTTCCGCCAACTGTGATCCATGCACCACCTACTTGTGCATCAGCATGTGCACCCCCTGGGGCGGGCCCTGCTGCTGATGGTTTTTCGGCGGGGGGAGCCCAACTAAAATGATTGGAACCGGAAGGGAAGCGGTAGACGTGGTAAAAAGCATGACTGGCTACGGCCGGGGAGAGGCAGTGGGCGACGGGCTCACCATTACGGTAGAGCTGCGCTCGGTAAATAACCGTTACCTGGACTGCACGGTCAAAATGCCCCGCGCCTATATCTTCGCGGAAAACAGCCTGAAAGAACGGGTACAGAGCCGGGTGGGCCGGGGCAAAGTGGATCTGTTCGTCAACGCCGCCCACACCGCCGGAGACGACCTGACAGTGACGGTGAACGAGCCGCTGGCCAGGGCCTATATGGAGGCCCTGGAAAAGCTCCACACCCTCGACCCGGGATATCCCTTTGGCAATATGGCGGCCCAAAAGGAGTACTCCGTTACCGATCTTGCCCGCTTTCCCGACGTGCTCACCGTGGAGAAGAAGGAAGAGGACGCCGAGGCGGTGAAGGCTCTGCTTTTGCAGGCTCTGGATACCGCCCTGGACGACTTTGACGCCATGCGGGAGCGGGAAGGGATGAAGCTGGCGGAAGATATTCTGGGCCGTGCGGAGACCATCTCCGCACTCACCGGCAAGGTGGAGCAGCGGGCCCCTGTGCTGGCCGAAGCATACCGGGCCCGGCTCACTGCCAAGCTCCAGGAGGTGCTGGGCAGTACTCAAATTGAAGAGAGCCGTATCCTCACCGAGGCGGCCATCTACGCGGATAAAGTGGCCGTGGATGAGGAGACTGTCCGCCTGCGCAGCCATTTGTCGCAGCTTCACCAGATGCTGGAGCAGGGAGGGGCTGTGGGCCGAAAGCTGGACTTCCTCATTCAGGAGTTCAACCGGGAGGCCAACACCATTGGCTCCAAGTGTAACGACACCGAGCTTGCCCGGGTGGTGGTGGATATCAAGGCGGAGATCGAAAAGATCCGGGAACAGGTACAAAACTTAGAGTGATGGGAGGAGATCGGGCTTGAGGCTTGTGAACGTGGGCTTTGGAAGCATGGTCTCCGCCCAGCGGCTCATTGCCGTGGTGGGGCCGGACTCCGCCCCTATCAAGCGGATGATCCAGGAGGCCAGAGAGGCCGGCAACCTCATCGACGCCACCTATGGAAGAAAGACAAAAGCCGTACTCATTATGGACTCTGACCATGTGGTGCTCTCCGCCCTTCAGCCGGAGAGTGTGGCGGCCCGAATGGGCGGCAAGGAAGCGGAAAAGGATGAGGAGGAAGAGACATGACGCCAAGAAAACGGCAGGGGCAGCTCATCGTGCTCTCCGGCCCCTCTGGAGTGGGGAAGTCCACGGTGATCTCTGAGCTGCTCAGCGAGCGGTCTGATATCTACTTCTCCATCTCCTTTACCACCCGGCAGCCCCGGGTGGGGGAGGAGGACGGCGTGAACTACAACTTCGTGTCCAGGGAGACTTTCGAGGGCATGATCGCCCGGGACGAATTTTTAGAGTACGCCCAGTACGTGGACAATTACTACGGTACCTCTCTGAAGGTCATCCGCGAAAAGCTGGAAGCGGGTATCGATGTGCTGCTGGATATTGAGGTACAGGGCGCCGCCAAGGTGCGGGAAAAGTGTCCTGACGCGGTCTTTATTTTTATTATGCCGCCCTCCTTTGAGGAGCTCTCCCGGCGGCTCCACGGCCGCAATACTGACAGCGAGGAGGTCATCGAGGGCCGGCTCCAAAAGGCCCGGGAGGAGTGTAAGCAGATCCCCAATTATGATTTCCTGGTGGTCAACGATACCGTTTCCGCCGCCGCAACGCAGATCATTTCGATTTTGGTGGCGGAAGGCTGCCGGACAAAACATTGTATGGATATCATGGAAGGAGTTTGACGCAAAATGAATCTCTACCCGATGGATAAGCTCTTGAAGGATGTGCCCAGCCGCTATATGCTGGTCAATGTGGTGGCCCACCGCGCCCGCCAGATCGCCAGCACAGCGGAGGATGAGGGGTATCCCCTGGAGGAAAAACCGGTGACCCTGGCACTTGATGAGGTGGTCAGCGGGAAGCTGGAACTGACGGAGTAACACATCAAAAAAGGCAAGCGCCGGGCTTAGGCCCGGACGCTTGCCTTTTCCCGGAGCAGCGGTCTGTTGACCAAGGAAGAAGGAGGGGACGCCGGAATGACAATCGCCAAGATCGCTCTGTCGGCGGCCACCTTCGCCATCGACAGGCCCTATGACTATATCGTTCCCTCTGAGCTGGAGGGGATGGTTCCCGGCGTTCGGGTCATCGTCCCTTTTGGGCCGGGAAATGTGCGCACGGACGGACTGGTGCTGGCGGTGGAGGAGACCCCACCCCCGGACAAGCCCCTGAAGTCCATCCTCACTCGACTGGATGAGGAGCCGGTATTGGATGAAGAGGGCATCCGCCTGGCCATCTGGATGCGGGAGCGGTGGTTCTGCACGGTCTACGAGGCGGCCAGAGCCATGCTCCCCGCCGGCCTCTATTATGCGCTTCAGGACTGCTACCAGCTCTCTGACGGCGTGGAAAAGGAAGCGGCCCTGGCCGCCGCAGGCCGCTCTCGTCATGAGCGGCAGGTCGTGGAGCTGGTATCGCAGCAGGTGGGTGGCATGGAGGTCGGTCTGATCCGGGAGGCTTTCGGAACGAAGGATCCCGGCCCCGCCCTGCGCTCCCTGGAGAGTAAGGGGATCTTGACGCGCACCACCAGTGCCTCCCGGGGCGTAGGGGACAAGCGGGAAAAGTGGATCTCCCTGGCTCTGCCGCCGGAGGAGGCGCTGGCGCAGGTGGCCGCCAAGCGCAAGACCGGGCCGCTGCGCTATGCCGTGGTGGAGCTTCTGGCCGGTATCGGCGAAGGCTCCGCCAAGGAGATCTGTTACTTCACCGGGGCGGCCAATGCCACCCTGCGCTCCCTGGAAAAGAGCGGCCTCATCCTCATAGAGGAGCGGGAGGTCTTCCGCACCCCCACGCCTCGGTCGGTGCCTGCCGCCGGGCCTATCGTCCTCAACAGCGAACAGGAGGAGGCCTTTCGCGGCCTTCACACCCTGGCAGCCCAGGACAGCGCCGCCGTGGCGCTCCTCTACGGTGTCACAGGCAGCGGAAAGACCCAGGTCTACCTGCGGCTCATCCAGGAGCAGCTTAAGACGGGGCGGACTGCCCTGGTGCTGGTGCCCGAGATCGCCCTGACCCCTCAGCTTATGGCGATCTTTACCGCCCATTTTGGGGAGGAGGTGGCGGTGCTCCACAGCTCCCTCCCGGCGGGAGAGCGCTACGACGAGTGGAAACGCGCCCGCTCCGGGAAGGCCAAGGTAGTGATCGGCACCCGTTCCGCTGTATTTGCCCCCATCCGGGATCTGGGCCTCATCATTCTGGATGAAGAGCAGGAGGGGAGCTACAAATCGGAAAATGTCCCCCGGTATCATGCCAGGGACGTCGCCAAATTCCGGGCCCAACGCTGTAAAGCTCTGCTGGTGCTGGGCTCTGCCACGCCCTCGGTGGAGACCATGTACCACGCCAAGACGGGAGATTACCACCTCTTTACTCTAAAGCACCGCTATAATGAGCGTATGCTGCCCCAGGTTTTTCTGGCGGACATGAAGGAGGAGCTTCGGGCGGGGAACCCCTCGCCCCTGAGCCTTCCCCTCATTCAGGCCCTGGAGGAAAATATCTCGCGGGGAGAGCAGAGCATCCTCTTTCTCAACCGACGGGGCTCCAGCCCCATGGCGACCTGTGTCCAGTGCGGGCAGACTCCCACCTGTCCCCGGTGCTCAGCCTACCTCACCTACCACTCCGTCAACCGGCGGCTTATGTGCCATCATTGCGGCCATTCTGAGCCGCTGCCGGACGCCTGCCCCGAGTGCGGCGGCGCATTGGAGTTTGTGGGGGCGGGCACCCAGCGGGTGGAGGAGGCGCTCCACGAGCGGTTTCCCGGCGTAGAGGTCATGCGCATGGACGCGGATACCATCACCGCCAGCCGCTCCCACGAAAAGCTCCTCGCCCGGTTTCGGGAGGAGAAGATCCCCATTCTGGTGGGCACCCAGATGGTAGCCAAGGGGCTGGACTTTGAGAATGTGACCTTGGTGGGGGTCATCTCCGCTGACCAGGGCCTGTATATCGACGACTACCGGGCGGGGGAGCGCACCTTTTCCCTCATCACCCAGGTGGTGGGCCGTGCCGGCCGGGGCAGCAAAGAGGGAAGGGCCATCATCCAGACCTTTACCCCGGAAAACGACCTGATCCTGGCCGCTGCCCGTCAGGATTACGACCATTTCTACGAACAGGAGATCGGCCTGCGCCGGCTTCGCGCCTGCCCGCCCTTCGCGTCCCTCTTCGTGGTCACCGTCTCTGCCCCTGAGGAGCACCAGGCCCTGCGGGTATGCGCCTTCCTGCGCAATACGCTTTTAGGCTGGTTGGGAAGCGAAGCCTACCGCGACTTATCTTGTCAGGTATTGGGCCCCGCGCCCGCCGCTATCACCAAGCTGAATAACCGCTTCCGCTATCGGCTGACCCTTATGGCTCAGAACACCCGGAGCGCCAGGACTCTGGTGGCGCATCTGGTGCGCTGTGCCCAGGCGGATAAGAATAACCGGGGCGTGTCGGTCACCGCCGACGTAGACCCCATGAACGGATAAGGAAGGGAGAAAACCTATGGCCATTCGAGAGATCTTGACTGATAAAGACCCTGTTCTCCACAAAAAATGCCATCCTGTGACCCAATTTGACGAAAAGCTGTGGTCGCTGCTGGACGACATGCGGGACACCCTGGCCGACGCCAACGGCGCAGGGCTTGCCGCGCCCCAGATCGGGATTCTGCGCCGGGTGGTCGTGGTCATTGACGGCAACGGCGAGATGCTGGAGCTGATAAACCCGGAGCTGGTGGAGCAGGACGGGGAGCAGGACGGCCTGGAGGGCTGTCTCTCCGTCCCCGGTATGTGGGGCTATGTGAAACGGCCCATGCACGCTGTGGTGAAGGCCCAGAATCGGCGGGGCGAGTGGTTCCAGGCCGAAGGGGAGGAGATCGTCGCCCGGTGCTTCTGCCATGAGCTGGAACACCTGGACGGACATGTCTTCACCGAGCACACGGATAAGCTTTACACTGGTGAAGAGCTGGATCGTCTTCTGGCGGAAGAGAAAGGGAAGAGGTAAGTCATGCGGATCCTGTTTATGGGCACACCGGAGTTCGCCGTACCCTCTCTGGAGGCCCTCATTGCCGCGGGACATGATGTCTGCGGCGTATTCTGCCAGCCGGACAAGCCCGTGGGGCGGCACCAGAACAAGCTCCAGCCGCCTCCGGTGAAGGAGTGCGCCCTGGCCCACGGTATCCCCGTCTTTCAGCCCACAAAGCTGCGGGACGGCACGGCCCTGGCTCAGATTCGGGAGTTGGCGCCAGATCTCATTGTGGTGGCGGCCTATGGCCGCATCCTGCCTCAGGATATCCTGGATCAGCCGGCTATGGGCTGTATCAATGTCCACTCCTCCTTGCTGCCCAAGTACCGGGGCGCGGCCCCCATCAACTGGGCGATCCTCAACGGCGACAAGGAGACGGGAGTCACCATTATGCACATGGCCGCCGCCCTGGACGCGGGAGATATCATTTCCCAGGTAACGACCCCTATCGGGCCGGAGGAGACCGCGCCGGCCCTCACCGCCCGGCTGGCCGCGCTGGGCGGCGAGCTGCTGGTGGCGGCGGTGGCCGCCCTGGAAGCCGGCGCCGCCGCCCGGACGCCCCAGGACGAGGCCCAGGTCACGCTGGCCCCCATGCTGTCAAAAGAGCTGTCTCCTATGGACTTCACCAAAACCGCCCAGGCCCTCCACGACCAGGTGCGGGGTCTTTTCCCCTGGCCTTCCGCCGCCGCACAGGTGGGCGGTGTGCGCTGCAAGATCCTGTCCACCAAGGTGGAGGCGGGGAAAGGAGCGCCCGGCACGGTGCTGGAGAGCGGAAAAGCGGGCCTGCTGGTCGCCTGCGGCCAGGACGCTCTGCGCATCATGGAGCTCCAGCCCGACGGCGGCAAACGGATGGCCTCCGCCGACTATCTCCGGGGGCATCCCCTGGAAGTGGGGAAGCCTCTCTGATGGGCGCTTCTGCTCGTGAGGTGGCCCTTCAATGCCTGCTGGCAGGGGAGCGGCAGGGGGCCTGGTCTGACGGCTATCTTCGCAACGCCATCCGCAAGGCGGGGCTGACCGGCCGGGACGCAGCTCTGTGCACCCACCTGGCCTTTGGCGTGCTCCAAAACAGGCTTCTGCTGGACTGGCACATCGAGCGGCTGTCCGCAACGCCCTTGAAAAAACTGGAACCCGCTGTATGGAACTGTCTGCGGCTGGGCATCTACCAGATGCTCTTCCTGGATCGGATCCCTCCCCATGCCGCCGTCAATGAATCGGTGGCGCTGACAAAGAAATATTCCCGCAATCCCCGCTCCGCCGCACTGGTAAACGCCGTCCTCCGGGCCTTTGACCGGGTAAGAGGCGAGGGCCTTCCCCAGCCGGAGGAGTTGTCCGTCCGTTACAGCCACCCCGAGTGGCTTGTAAAGGAGTTTTCCCATACACTTTCTATGGAGGAAGTGGAGGCGCTACTGTCCGCCGACAACGCGCAGCCCCTCATCCAAGCCCAGGTGAACACCCTGAAGACCACCCAAGAGGCCCTGGTTCAGGAATTGGAGGCGACTGGGCATACGGCGAAGTCCCATCCCTGGCTGCCCAACTGCTTGGAGCTGGAGGGCATGGGGAATCTGGAGGAGCTGCCCGCCTTTCGGGAGGGACGGTTCTACGTGCAGGATGCCGCCGCCAGGCTGGCAGTGCTGGCCTCTGGCGCGGCGCCGGGAATGGAGATTTTGGACGCCTGCGCCGCCCCCGGGGGCAAATCCTTTGCCGCCGCCATTTCCACTAACTGTAAAGCAAATATCCTTTCCTGTGATATCCATCCACACAAACAACGCCTGATCCGGCAGGGGGCACAGCGGCTGGGCATCAGCTCCATCACCGCCGCGGTCATGGACGCCAAGCGCTTCGATCCCGCCTTGGAGCGCCGTTTCGACCTGGTCATTGCCGACGTACCCTGTTCGGGGTTGGGCATCATCCGCAAAAAGCCGGATATCCGTTATAAAGCGCCGGAGCCCTTGGAGGGCCTGCCCCAAGTTCAGAGGGACATCCTTTCTAACGTGGCCCGGTACGTCAAGCCGGGGGGAACCCTTTTATATGCCACCTGTACGCTTCTACACAGGGAAAATGAAGCGGTGGTGGAGTGGTTTCTGGAGCGGGAGCCCGGCTTTACATTAGAGCCCTTCACCTTGCCCGGCCCTGTCGGGACTGTCGAAGGCATGGTGACCCTGTGGCCCCACCGCCACGGGACGGACGGGTTCTTTATCGCCAAACTTCACCGAAGATAGGGGGGAGACCCTTGCGGGATATCAAATCTATGACGCCGGAGGAGCTGACCGGCCTTATGGCCCAGCTGGGTGAACCCGGTTTTCGCTCCAAGCAGGTCTTTCAATGGCTCCACCGGGGCGCGGCCTCCTTCGATGAAATGACCAATCTTTCCAAGCCCCTGCGGGAGAAGCTGTCTCAGACCTGCTCTCTTGCCGTTCCCAAAGTGGAGCGCAAGCAGGTCTCCCGGTTGGACGGCACCATAAAATACCTCTGGCGGCTCTCTGACGGAAACTGTGTGGAAACCGTTTTGATGCGCTACCATCACGGGAATACTGTGTGTATCTCCTCCCAGGTGGGCTGCCGCATGGGCTGCGCCTTCTGCGCTTCCACCATCGGCGGCAAGGTACGGGATCTGACGCCCGCCGAGATGCTCGATCAGGTGCTCTTCACCCAGCTCGACTCCGGCTTTCCTGTTTCCAATATCGTTCTTATGGGCATTGGCGAGCCCTTGGATAATTTTGATACCGTCCTGCGTTTTCTGGAGCTGGTGAACCATCCTGACGGGCTCAACATCGGGATGCGCCATATCTCGCTGTCCACCTGCGGGCTGGTGGAGCAGATTGACAAACTGGCCGATCTTCGGTTACAATTGACTTTATCAGTCTCCCTTCACGCCCCTGACGACGAGACCCGGTCAAAGCTCATGCCTGTGAACCGCAGCGTGGGTGTGGAACGGCTTTTTGAAAGCTGCCGCCGGTATTTCGACGTCACCGGGCGGCGGATCTCCTATGAGTACGCCATGATCGACGGGGTGAACGATTCCGACTGGCAGGCCGATCTTTTGGTGAAGCATTTGAAGGGAACGCCGGGACATGTGAATCTGATCCCTCTCAACGAGGTGGCGGAGAGCCCCTTTCAGCCCAGCCGCCGGATCCGGGAATTTCAAGAAAAATTGGAACGGCAGGGGGTCACCGCCACCGTCCGGCGGAAGCTGGGCGGAGACATCGACGCATCCTGCGGCCAGCTCAGGCGCAAGCGCATGGAGGAAACAAAATGACAATACGCTTTTGGGGCATCACAGACGTGGGCGCGGTACGCGCTCAAAATCAGGATTCCTATTACTTAAAGCCCGCCGGAGACGGCCTGGTAACGGCGGTGGTCTGCGACGGGATGGGCGGCGCCCGGGCCGGCAATGTGGCCAGTTCTCTGGCGGTGGAGACGGCCTCCGAGCACTTGGAGTCCCTTACCACCGAGGCGCTTGCCGCCTCGCCGGGAGAAGCCCTCACGCAAGCTGCCTCCGTAGCGAACGACGCCATCTTCTGCAAGGCGGCCTTGGAACCGGAGTGCCTGGGTATGGGCACCACCATGGTTTCCGCGGTGGCTTTCCCAGACGGACATATCACGGTACTGAACATCGGCGACAGCCGGGCGTATCACGTCTGCGAGGAGGGCATCGCCAAGGTGACCCGCGACCATTCGGTGGTAGAGGATCTGGTACACCGTGGAGAGATCACGCCTGAGGAGGCCCGCCTCCACCCCCAGAAGAATCTCATCACCCGGTGTTTGGGATCCGAGAGCGCGGCCCGCACCGATCTCTATGAGGTCGTTCTGCAATCCGGAGAATTCCTCCTGCTGTGTACCGACGGACTTTCCAACGTACTCAACGATCAGGAGCTGCTTTATGAGATCATCCACGGCGGCGAACCGGAAACCTGCTGTCAGCGCATGCTGGACATCGCACTATCCAGAGGGGCTCCGGACAATGTGACCGCCGTCCTCATCCAAATGGTATAAGGGAGGGAACGAACTATGGATCAGTACATAGGGAAATTCCTCGACAATCGATATGAGATCCTGGAGCGTATCGGCTCCGGCGGCATGGCCGTGGTGTATAAGGCCAAGTGTCACTGGCTCAACCGCTTTGTGGCGGTCAAGATCCTCAAGGAGGATCTTGCCCAGGACGAGGAGTTCCGCCACCGATTCCACGAGGAGTCCCAAGCCGTTGCCATGCTCTCCCACCCCAATATCGTCTCTGTCTACGACGTATCCCGCCAGCCTGAGCTGGACTATATCGTCATGGAGCTCATTGAGGGCATCACCCTTAAGCAGTACATGCAGAAGCGGGGCGGGAAGCTCTCCTGGAAGGAATCCCTCCATTTTATCAGCCAAATTATGAAGGCCCTGTCTCACGCCCACGGCCGGGGTATCATTCACCGGGACATCAAGCCCCACAACATCATGGTTTTGCGGGATGGCAGCGTAAAGGTGGCCGATTTCGGCATTGCCCGGCTCATGTCCGCCGCCCAGAACACCATGACCCAGGAGGCGCTGGGCTCTGTACACTATATCTCTCCTGAGCAGGCCCGGGGAAGCCGGGTGGACGCCCGCAGCGACATCTATTCTGCCGGCGTGGTGCTCTACGAGATGCTCACCGGCCGCCTGCCCTATGAGGGGGATTCTCCGGTGGCGGTGGCCATCCAGCACATCAATTCCATCCCCCTGTCGCCCCGGGAACTGGATCCCTCCATCCCGGAGGCGCTGGAGGAGATCACCATGAAGGCTATGGCCTCCAACATTGACAAGCGTTACACCTCCGCCAACGATATGTTGGCCGATCTGGAGGAGTTCCGTAAAAATCCCAACATCAGCTTCGACTATACAGACGCCGATCTGCTGGTGGGGGAGGATGAGCCCACCCGTCCTGTCCAGCCTGTCTCCGCTGAGGGGGCTAAGCCCCAGCCCGCCCGGGAGGAGTCAGCTCCCCGCCGCCGTTCCCGCCCAGAGCCGGTGGAGGAGGAGTACGATGAGGACGATGGCGGCGGAAAGCGGGTTTTGGTGGTCATCGTGGCCGCACTTTTGTGTCTGGTGGGCGTGGGCGCTTTCCTCTGGAACACGGTTTTCAGCGGTATGTTTACCGCCGGCGAGACCTTTGAGGTGCCCGACCTGGTCACCGGCGTCTACACCCTGGAGGAGGCGCAGGCCCTTCCCGCCGTGACCGAGCTTGGCTTTACCGTGGAGGAGGGCCAGTATATCGTCAGCGACACTGTGCCCGCCGGACGCATCGTCAGCCAAAGCCCCGCCGCCGGAGAGCAGGTGAAGGTGGGCAATAAGACCATTACCGTAACCATCAGCTCCGGCAACGGCGGTCTTACCGTACCCGATGTTTTTAACAAGGATCGCCGTGTGGCCGAGTCTATCCTCAGAGCCGCGGGCTTGGAGGTGACCTTTGAGGAGGCGCACTCCAGCCAGATCACCAAGGACAACATTATTTCCCAAAGCCCTGAGGCCAATGTCGAGGCGGCGGAAGGGGATACCGTCACATTGGTGGTGAGCCTTGGCCCCGACGTGAAGCAGGTGCCCATGATCGACGTTACCCGTATGACGCTGACCGACGCTACCGAGGCCATCACCAAGCTGAATCTGCGCGTCGGCGAGGTAAAGCCCGTATCCAGCGAAGAATACGCTGAGGGCCTGGTCTGTTACCAGAGCGTTCCCCTCAACACCTCCATTCCCGAGGGTACTGTAATCAACCTTCAGGTGAGCACCGGCCCCGACATCACGAAGCCGCCGGAGGCCACCGAGTCCGCCGAGCCGCAGCCCACATCCACGCCCGCCTCTGACAGGCCCCGCACCAAGAGCGGCACAGTGGATCTGCCCAACGACCGGGAGAGCGTCACTGTCCGGGTCACTGTGGGCGGTGTGGAGCAGCGCAACGATCCAGTAGATACCCGGATGCGGGTATACCGCTTCAATGTGGAGGGCACCGGGCTTCAGGAGATCCTGGTCTTTATCGACGACGTACAGGTCAAGAGCTATATCGAAGACTTCACCAGCTGATGGAGGGTATCATTCATAAGGCCCTGTCCGGCTTCTACTATGTAGACTGCGGCGGAGAGAGCGTCACCTGCCGGGCCAGGGGAAAGTTTCGCCACGAAAAGCTCACGCCGTTGGTGGGTGACCGGGTCTCCGTCTCCCTTCTGCCTGACGGCGCCGGCACTATAGACGCCGTTCTGCCCCGAAAAAATGAATTTCACCGCCCCGCGGTGGCCAACATCGACACGCTGGTGATCATCTGCTCCGGCGCCATCCCGGTCACAGACCCCTTCCTTATCGACCGGGTGGTGGCCATGGCGGAGCGGCGGAAGTGCGAGAGCGTTATCTGTTTCAACAAGTGGGATCTGGAGCAGCCCCAAACCTTATATGAGACCTACCGGGAGGCCGGGTTCCCGACCCTCCGGGTCAGCGCGGAGACAGGGGAGGGCATCCAAGCTCTCTCCGACCTGATCGCCGGAAAGGTCTGCGCCTTTACGGGCAACTCCGGTGTGGGGAAGTCCAGCATTTTGAACCGGTTGGAGCCGGACGTTGTCCGCCCGGTAGGGCAGGTCAGCGAGAAGCTGGGCCGGGGCCGGCACACCACCCGGCATGTGGAGCTTTTCCGGCTGAAGAATGAGGCGGTGGTGGCCGACACGCCGGGATTTTCCTCCTTTGAGGAGGGGGCGGACTGTCCCCCGGAGGAGCTGCAATACGCCTTTCGGGAATTCCTTCCCTATTTGGACAACTGTCAGTTTCTGGACTGTGCGCACGTGAAGGAGAAGGGCTGCGCCGTGCTGGCGGCCCTGCGCGAGGGCAAGATCGCCCAGAGCCGCCATGACAGCTATGTCCGCCTCTACCAGCAGGCCCGTTCTGTACCGGAATGGCAGCGAAAATAAATCAAAAACGCACCACAGGCCGTCTTCTTTCGTATACTGAGGTATCTCAGCAACGGAAGGAGGCGGCTTTTATGCTGTCTGCGGAAATGAAGCGCGACCTGGCTTTGGCGGCGGCCTGCACCGGCGGTATTGCGATACTGCTGGCCCCGGCCAGCGTAGTCACTCTGGGCATTGGCCTTGCGGTGGGCTACAAGGGCCAGGATACCATCAAGGCCCTGCTGGAAGGGGGTGGAAAGGCATGAGGATCGTCGTGGTGAAGTCCCCCAAGGCCCTGCGGGGCATTTTGCGCCGGTTGTTCCATTTGAAATGAGACATACCTTCCACCCCTTGTTCATATAGATGCACAGAAGAAAGAGGCGGGAAGCCTGTGCAAGGAGTGGAATACGCTTATGGAATTGGAATTGGATCGGATCCAGCTCTACGGCTTTGACGCGGTGCTGGACACTGCCCTCCCCAGGGAGGAGACATTGGAAATGATCGTACCGGATGCCTGCCCCGATATTCTCCGGGTGGTGGACACCGACGGGAAGGTGCTGCTCAGCCGGCGGGAGGCCATGGATGGCCGGGCGGAGCTGTCAGGCGCTTTCAAGGTGTCTGTCCTCTATGTTCCCGACGGGGAGAGCGGCCTGCGGCATCTGGATGTAACCATCCCCTTTACCTGTGCCGCGGAACACAAGGACATCACCCCCGGCTGCTGTGTGGTAGCCTGCGCCCGGCTTTGCCGGGGAGACACCCGGGCCATAAATCCCAGAAAGGTGCTGGTACGGGCGGAGGCCGTTATCGACATCACCGTATTCTCCCCCCGGAGCGATGCCATCTGCGGCCGGGTGCTGGAGGCCGAAACGCTTGGCGTGGAACAGCTCACTGAAACGCAAGAGGTTTATCTTACCGCCTGTGTGCAGGAAAAGCCCTTCTCCTGCAGCGACGAGGTCACGCTCTCTGTAAGCAAATCTGCCCCGGCGGAGCTCTTGAAGAGCCGGGTGTGCCTCAGCCGCGGGGATGCCAAGATCATCGGCAACAAGCTCATTTTCAAGGGCAGCGCCAATCTCTCCCTGCTTTACCGCGGCGAGGATGACGGACTCTATACCGCTTCGGCGGAGCTGCCCTTCTCCCAGATCATGGAGGTCTCCGGAGTGGGGGAGGACGCCGAATGTGAGCTGACGCTGGCCCTTGCGGGGATCGACTGTGCGCTGAACAATGGCGGCGAAGAGAGACTGGTAACTGTGAACATGGAGATCTTGGCACAGGCCGTGGTGCGGGAGCTGCGGGTGGTGGAAGTGCTCTCCGATGCCTACAGCACCAAGGAGCACCTCATGGCGGAGTGGACCAGCTGCGCGGTGGAGGGCCGCCTCGACCGGGGCGTTCGCACCCAGAATGTCCGCGAGGTCTGGGAGGCTGTCGCCCCCATGCGTGAGGTGGTGGACTGCCGGGCCGCCGTCGGCGCCGTGGAGCGGGCCAGAGAAGGGGAGAAGCTCATCCTCAGCGCCCAGGTGGAGATCCAGGTGCTCTATCTGGGGGAGGACGGGGAGCTCTGCTCTGCCAATCATCCCGTGACCGTGCCCTGTGCCCTGGAGCTGCCTGAGGACACATTGTGCTTCTGCCAATGCGAGGTCGTGGGAGATGTGTATGTCTCCGCCGCCATGGGCGGCATCGAGGCCCGGCTCAGCCTGGACTTCCGCTTCTGCGCCCTTTCCCGGCGGCAGCTCACCAGTCTTTCCGACCTTCGGCCGGGAGAGGCCCCGGAGTGTGACGGAGAGCAGCCCTCTCTCGTGCTTCGGATGCTGGAGGGCGGCGAGCGGCTTTGGGACGTGGCTAAGGCCTACGGCACCACCATTGGGGACATCATCAGCGCCAATGAGCTGGAGGGTGAGCACGCCGCCGCGGGCCGCCTGCTGCTCATTCCCAGGAGAAGGTAAAGGGGGAGAGGAAGATGGAAGACAACAAGCTTTATGACGACATTGCCCAGCGCACCGGGGGCGACATCTATATCGGGGTGGTGGGCCCTGTCCGAACGGGGAAATCCACCTTTATTAAGCGCTTCATGGAGACCCTGGTGATCCCCAACATAGAGAACGTCTACCGCCGGGAGCGGGCCCGCGACGAACTGCCCCAGTCCGGTTCCGGCCGGACGGTGATGACTGCTGAGCCCAAGTTCGTTCCCGAGGAGGCGGTACGGGTGGACATGAGCGACGGAGCGTCCTTCTCCGTGCGCCTCATCGACTGTGTGGGCTATATGGTGCCCGGCGCGGCGGGTCAAACCGAGGACGACGCGCCCCGGATGGTCACTACTCCATGGTTCGATCACCCGGTCTCTATGACTGAGGCAGCCGAAGCAGGCACCCGAAAGGTCATTGCCGAGCACTCCACCATCGGCGTGGTCGTCACCACCGACGGCACCATCACCGATATTCCCAGAGAGGATTACCTGGAGGCGGAGAGCCGGGTCATCGGGGAGCTCAAGGCCCTGGGCAAGCCTTTCCTGGTGCTTCTCAATTCCGCCTATCCCGACTCCGACCGGGCCAAGGCCATCCAGGCCGACATCAGCGACCGTTACGACGTAAGTTGTATCCGCTGCAACTGCCTGGAGCTGGGTGAGGAGGATGTGACCGCCATTATCCGCTCCGTACTCTACGAGTTCCCGGTCAAGGAGATGGATCTCTTCCTGCCGCCCTGGATCGACGCCCTGCCCTATGACCACCCCATCAAAAGCGAGCTCTACGCCGCCATTCGGGAGGGGGCCGGAACCCTGCGCCGGGTGCGGGACGTGGAGAGCTCTATGGCCGCCATCGGCGCCTGTGAGACGGTAAGCAGTGCCCGGGTGACCTCCATCGACCTGGGCTCCGGCCGGGCCATGGCAAGCCTGGAGCTGCCCCGTGGGCTCTTCTACGATACCATTTCCGCCCAGTCCGGCTTCGCCATCGCCGACGACGGCGATCTGATGAGCCTGCTTACAGAGCTGGCCGGGGTGAAGCGGGAGTATGACAAGGTCGCTGACGCCATCGCCCAGGTGCGGGAGACGGGCTACGGCATCGTCGCCCCTGGAGCGGAAGAGCTTCGCCTGGAGGAGCCGGAGATCGTCAAGCAGGGCGGCCGGTACGGCGTACGGCTGAAGGCCAGCGCCCCCAGCATCCACATGATCCGGGCAGATATCGAAACGGAGGTCTCGCCCCTCATGGGCAGTGAGAAACAGTCCGAGGAGATGGTGGGCTATCTCCTGCAGGAATTCGAGGGGGACACGGCCCGCATCTGGGAGTCCAATATCTTCGGGAAATCTTTCCACGACCTGGTGAGTGAGGATCTGAACACCAAGCTCAAGCGGATGCCAGAGGACGCCAGAGACAAACTGCGGGAGACACTGCAAAGAGTGATCAACGAGGGCTCCGGCGGCTTGATCTGCATCATTTTGTAAATAAAAAGAGCCTGAAAACCGAGGTTTTCAGGCTCTTTTCTGCGCTTTCTATTCTCACTCCTGACCCAGGATAACGATGCCCACCGCCGCCACGGCGATCACGGCGTATTGGGCCCGGGTCAGCTTCTCCTTTAGGAAGAGGCGGCTCCACAGCAGGGAGGCCACACAATAAGAGGATATCATGGGGGCGGCCACGATGGCGTTGGCCCCGATGGCATAGATGTAGGCAAACTGGCCCGCGGTCTCACACAGGGCGGCAATGAGCTTAGGCCGCTCTCTGGGAACCTCAAATTTCCCCTTGCGGATGAAAACCACATAGACGAAGGCAAAGACGGCCATGAGCAGGAACGTCAGCTCATAGGCGATATTGGCCTGGGCCTCGGCAATGACCCCCGTGCCGGCCTCCTCATCCAACAGGAGCATGGCGTCCACAAAGGTACCCAGGCCGTCAATGAGGCAGTAGAGCAGGGGGAAGGTAATGGCGATGATGCTGTGAGTATGCTTTCTGTCCGCTGCAACGCCCTCCAGCATCCGCTGGGCGTCGTCCTTGCGCTTTTCGATGACGGACAGGGCAAAGACGCCGACGCAGACCAAAACCACGCCCAGAAGCTGAATGGCGGACATGGTCTCACCCAGGAAAAAGAAGCACAGCAGCGCGGCCACGGCCCCGGAGGAGTTACACACAGGGGAAGAGACAGACAGCTCGATATACCGAAGGCCCACATAGCCCAGGATCATGGACAGGATGTAGCAGAAGGAGGCGGGGAGATAGGTGATGATATCCACGGGGGAGAATGGGGTGCCGGTGGCGATCATGACGATGGCGTGGATGCCCATGACACCGCCTACGGCCATGACCATCTTCCAGTGGCTATAAGGATCGTCGCTCTTGGAGCCCATCTTGGAAAAAAGGTCGGAGCCGCTCCAGAAAAGAATCGCGATCAGGGTAAGAATAAACCAATTCATTCTAATTTTCGTCCTTTCCAGTTAAAAATGTACATAGAGGAAAAAGGACGAGGCCGGGGGCGGCCTGCGGGGGAACCGGGGATTGTGCCAGCAGGAAAAGCGCCGGGTAGATTTGTGATTCACGGACAGGCCGCCTCCTTTCATGGGCTTTTTGACCCAACAAATTGGTATTATAGTGGATTTTGTCTATGAAAGCAATCCTTACTTTTCAGAAAAAGCGGGGCGGAGGATTTCCTCCGCCCCGCAGGGAACGTTTATTCTGTGAATTCCGCATCCATGACCGCCGGGAGGCCCCCGTGATCCCCGGCAAGGGGAAATTCTGCCGTGACCACAAAGAGGTCGGCCACCGGCTCCACCCGCAGAACACCGCCGCAGGCGGCGGTGAAGCTCTCCGCAATGGCCAGCCCCAAGCCGCTGCCGCCGTCGGTGCGGCTCTCGTCGCCCCGGACGAACCGGGCGGTAAAGTCAACGCCCTCAGGCAACTCGGTCTTGGAGGTGTTCTTCACCGACACCACCGCTTTTCCCGCCGCCTGGGTGAGAGTCAGATAGACCCGGGAGCCCTCCAGGGCGTATTTCAGGGCGTTTTGAAGCAGGTTCTGGAACACCCGGTAGAGCCGGTCGCCGTCGGCCACGATGGTCACCGGCTCCTCCGGCAGGTTCTCCCGCAGAGTGACGGGAGCGGCCTCGATAGCCTGGGCCATGTCGGCGGTGGTCTGCCGCAGCAGTTTGGCAAGATCCAGCGCCTCCAGCTTTACCGGCAGATCTCCCGAGGCGGCCTTGCTCACCTCGAACACGTCCAGCACCATGCTCCGCAGCCGCTCCGCCTTCTGGGCCAGGATGTCCACATATTCCCCGGCGGGAGGCTCCAGCTTCTCCTGCTTCAAAAGTTCGGCGTAGCTGATGATGGAGGTGAGGGGGGTCTTGAGATCGTGGGACACGTTGGTGACCAGCTCCACCTTCATCCGCTCGCTGCGGGTCTGCTCCTCCACCGCACGGGCCATGCCCTGCTGGATGTCGCCCAGCTCCTCCATGGAGCGCCGCAGGTCGCCGTCCTCAGGCAGGGGGAGGGAGGATGTCAGGCTTCCATCCTTTACAGCTCTGATCTGTTCGGTGAGAGAGCCCAGATCGCCCCAAAGCCTCCGCAGCCGGGCGGAGTATAGGACCGTGGCGATCAAAAGAAGAGAAGGCGGAAGCAAAAACAGCCACACCACATCCAGACGAAGAGAGCCGAAGGAGAGATAGTAGACCAGAAGGTTCAAAGTGACGGCGCAGAGACCCACGGCGGTCAGGGCCATCAACCCCGCCAATCGGCTCAGCCGTCTCTGGATGGGCAGTTTCAGCCCCCGGGCCGTCAGCATCCCACAGATGCCATGCCGCCAGGGCTTGTCCCCATAGCGCAGGTCGTTGACAAACAGCCAGCCGCTCCAGAAGACCAGCAGGACCGTCCACGGCCGCGCCAGAATCTCATTGAGATAGGAGCGCAGGAACCAGGGGTACTGATAGGCTACCGCCTCCTCCCAGATCCCGGCATAGCTCACCTCCTGCACCAGATAACGCATTTCCTCCGTCAGGGGAAACAGGGCCACGGCCAGCGCCCCTAGGAGCAGCAGGAGCTTGACCTCGAACCAGATATGTCCTGTAAAGCGGGCGATGGCCCGGTCTGCCAGAGGCTTGTCCCGGCGCAGCAGAAGCCAGACCGCCAGCAGGCAGATCCCGATCCCCGCCTGTATAGCACCATAGACCACCAGGTTTTGCCGGCGCTCCCGCCAGTTCTTCTCCAGGTAATAGAGCCGGTTACACCGCCACTGGTTCCCCTGGGAGCTATAATTGCCCTTGATATAGAGGGCTGGCTCGTCAGCCACGGCGATGGAGACAGTCACGCCCCGGGCCTCCTCATCGGCCCGAAAGTTACTGTACCCTGGCAAATACCAATGCTGTCCATCCTCCTGGTATACGCCATCCCCATAAAGGTCAACGGGGGAGCCGTTCTTTATGGCGGAGCACTTGCTGCCGTCGAAGGAGAGGAGAAAGCCATACCCCTGGGCGGGATACTGGGAGATATCTTCCGTATTGCTGTAAAGGACTTTCCCATCCCGGGAGATGGAGTAGAGGAGATTCCGGTCCTCCTGAAGGATCTTGTTCCAAGCCTCCGCCTCCTTCTTCCACCTCTCCCGGTCGCTCTCGGTGGGCTGGTAGTCGCTGACGGGGTAGCCGTCAAAATACCATACATCATCCTGCTGGATGACAGCGGTGGCTTCCTTCTCGATCAGAAAGGTGTCCTCGGCGTATACGTCATAATAGTCGTAATAGTACCCGTTCAACGGCCCGCCCGCCCCCATGGCGATAAAGCGGTTCATCATCTCTGACAGGTAGGAGCGGAAGGCTTCCGTCTCCTGAAAATCGGACTGGAGGGCGCTTTCCAGCCTGTCCCGCCCACCCTCGCTGAAGAGATTCCCCGCGATGGGCAGCAGAGAGGAGAGCACCAAGCTCACCCCCAGGGCAAAACCGGCAAAGCCCAGAATTGCTTTAGATTTTTTCCATTTTGTATCCAATGCCCCACACCACCTTCAAGTATTCTGGTTCCTTGGGATTGAGCTCGATCTTCTCCCGGATCCGCCGTATGTGTACCATTACCGTATTTTCCGGGGCGTAGGCAGTCTCCTCATCCCAAACACGGCGGTAGATCTCCTCGGCGGGAAAGATGCGGCCCAAATTACGCATGAGCAGATCTATGATCTTCGTCTCAGTGGCGGTGAGCTTTACCGCCTCCCCGTCGGCCCGGAGAACGCGGCTTTCCGAATCATAGGAAAGGCGGCCCGTCTCAAAACGGGCGCTCTGGGCGGCGTTTACGTCCCCCAGGCGGGTATAGCGGCGCAGGTGGCTCTTTACCCGGGCCACCAGCTCCTGGGGATGGAAGGGCTTGGCTACATAGTCGTCCGCCCCCATAGAAAGGCCCAGTACCTTGTCGGTGTCCTCGCTCTTGGCGGAGAGAACGATGATCGGCAGGTTCCGGCGCTCCCGAATACGGAGGACTGCGGACAGGCCGTCCAGGCGCGGCATCATCACGTCCATGAGGATGAGCCGCAGGTCGGGAGCCACCGCCTTATCCAGAGCCTCCATGCCGTCGTAGGCCCGCATGACCTCATACCCCTCTGCCTCCAGCAGCAGGGCGATTGCGCCGACGATCTCTTTGTCGTCGTCCACCACTAAGATCTTTTCGCTCATAAGTGACCTCCTTGAACCAGGGCAAGTATAACAGCTCATTCTGTCAAACAACTTGACAGGGCTCTTACAAATTTCTTACAGTTCTTCCTTGCCCTGGGCAAAGTCTTCCAGGGCGGGACGGTCTAAAATACGGATGGCGCCGTAGCCTGTTCCGATCCAGCCCCGGGCGGCAAAGCGGGAAAGGACACGGCTCACCGTCACCCGGCTGGCCCCCACGGCGGTGCCCAGCTCCTCATGGGTAGTGCGCAGCTGCGCACCGGAGCCCGCCTGGCGCAGCAGGGTTCCCGCCAAACGACGGTCTGCGGAACGGAAGGAGATGTCGTCCACATGGCTGGAGAGAAGGCGCACCGTTCGGGCCAGATAGCGCAGCAGGGGAAGGGCAAGCTCCGGATGTGTCCGGAGGATGTGCTCCAGCCGCGGGCCATCCACTGAGATGACCTGACATTCCGTCACCGCTATGGCGGAGGAGACCCGGGGAGACTGATCGAAAAAGGACGCCTCGCCCATCAGGTCTCCGGCATGGTGGAGGGTCAGCAGACGCTCCGTCCCCTCCGGGGAGCTGATGAAGCTTCGAGCCGTCCCACTCTCCAGAAAATAGAACTCCGCGGGGACTGTATTTTGTAAATAGATAAACTGCCCCGGATCGTAACGGCGGGGCGATTGCCCCTGGGCCAAAAGGGCCAAAATCTGCTTCGATTCCATGATTCTGCCGCCTCCTTTCACGAGATTGTATCACAGTTTACATTCTTTTGGCAAGGACTCTGTCATACTGAGATCAATCAAGCTTCAGAGGAGGGACTTCACATGGGAATGACCATGACCCAAAAGATTTTGGCAAAGCACGCCGGGCTGGCGGAGGTAAAGGCCGGTCAGCTTATCGAGGCCAAGCTGGATCTGGTGCTTGGCAACGACATCACCACGCCGGTCGCCATCACCGAATTTGAGAAGGCGGGGCTGACCCAGGTCTTTGATAAGGACAAGATCGCCATTGTCCTGGATCACTCCACCCCCTGCAAGGACATCAAGTCCGCCCAGCTGTGCGCCCAGTCCAGAGATTTCGCCAAAAAGTACGCCATTACCCATTTCTACGATGTGGGCCAGGTGGGCATCGAGCACGCCCTGCTGCCGGAAAAGGGCCTGTGCGCCCCCGGCGAGGCCATTATCGGCGCGGACTCCCACACTTGTACTTACGGAGCGCTGGGAGCCTTCTCCACGGGAGTGGGTTCCACTGACATGGCCGCCGGCATGGCCACGGGCCTTTCCTGGTTCAAGGTGCCCGCCGCCATCCGGGTGACTTTGAAGGGAAAGCTCCAGCCCTATGTCTCCGGCAAGGATGTGATCCTCCATCTCATCGGTATGATCGGGGTGGACGGAGCCCTCTACAAGTCCCTGGAGTTTGCCGGGGAAGGGGTCGGGGAGCTCTCCATGGACGACCGGTTCACCATCTCCAACATGGCCATCGAGGCCGGCGCCAAGAATGGCATTTTCCCCGTGGACGACAAGACCAGGGCGTATCTGAACGGCCGTGTATCCCGGCCTTGGGAGGCTGTTGAACCTGACGGGGACGCGGTCTACGAAAGGGAAGTGGTCATCGACCTGTCCACCCTGCGGCCCACCGTGTCCCTGCCCCATCTGCCCTCCAACACCAAGACGGTGGACGAGGTGGCGGGTATGCCTGTCCAGCAGGTGGTCATTGGCTCCTGCACCAACGGACGGCTGAAGGACTTGGCGGAGGCGGCCTCCATTTTGAAGGGCAGGCAGGTGGCGCAGGGGATCCGCTGTATCGTCATCCCCGCCACCCAGCAGATCTATATGGACGCCATGAAGGCAGGCTATCTGGAGACCTTTATCACCGCTGGCTGCGCTGTCTCCACCCCCACCTGCGGCCCCTGTCTGGGCGGCCACATGGGGGTCATGGCCGCCGGAGAGCGGTGCGTATCCACCACCAACCGGAACTTTGTGGGCCGGATGGGAGACACCAGCTCCGAGGTCATCCTGACCTCTCCCGCCGTGGCGGCCGCATCCGCCATCGCCGGGTGCGTGGCCGATCCCGGCAAGATTTGATGGAGGTGTAAAGGCATGAAGATTTATAAATATGGCGACAATGTGGATACCGATGTGATCATCCCCGCCCGGCATTTGAACGATCCGGATCCCAAGGCCCTGGCCTCTCACTGTATGGAGGACATCGACAAAGATTTTGCCGGGACGGTGGAGCAGGGGGACATCATGGTGGGCGGCGCCAACTTTGGCTGCGGCTCCTCCCGTGAGCACGCTCCCCTGGCCATTAAGGCCAGCGGGGTGAAGTGCGTCATTGCCAAGAGCTACGCCCGCATTTTCTATCGCAACGCCATCAACATCGGTCTGCCCATCCTGGAGTGTCCCAAGGCTGCGGAAGATATCCAGACCGGGGACACGGTGTGCGTTGACTTCTCCACCGGGGTCATTTCTGACGAGACCCAGGGGAAGACCTGGCAGGCCGCTCCCCTCCCGGAGTTTATCGAGAATATTGTCCAAAGCGGAGGACTGCTCAAGTCTTTGAAGGCCAGGGGCGCGGCGAAATAATGGAAATTACAGTTCGAGGCTACAGGGCCGCAGATGTGCCTGCCATGGCCGATATTTGGAACCAGGTGGTGGCGGAGGGGGTGGCCTTTCCTCAGGAAGCGCCCCTCACCGAGACTGACGCCGCCGAGTTTTTTGCCCAGCAGAGCTGGTGCGGCGTGGCGGAAGCCGACAGTGAAGTGCTTGGCCTTTACATTTTGCATCCCAACAATGTGGGCCGGTGCGGACATATCTGCAACGCCAGCTATGCTGTAGATTCCAAGCGCCGCGGAGCACACATCGGGGAGAAGCTGGTGCTGGACTGCATCGCGCAGGGGCGAGCCCTGGGATTCCGCATTTTGCAGTTCAACGCCGTGGTGTGCACCAACCTCCGGGCCCGCCGCCTGTATGAGCGGCTGGGCTTCCGGCAGCTGGGTGTGATCCCTGGCGGGTTCCGCCTCAATGGCAACCGTTATGTGGATATTTGTCCTTATTACATTGAATTGGGAGATGGAGCAAATGCAGTATAAAATCGCGCTCATCCGGGGCGACGGGATCGGCCCCGAGGTTGTCAATGAGGCCGTGGAGGTCATCAATGTTGTGGCGAAAAAGTACGGCCATACCGTTGAATATATGGACGTACTGCTGGGCGGCTGCGCCACCGACGCGGTGGGGAAGAGCTACCCGGACGGCACAGCAGAGAAATGCAGGGCCTGTGATGCGGTGCTTTTGGGTGCTGTGGGCGGGCCCAAATGGGGCCCGGACAAGCCCGCCGAGCAGCGGCCGGAGACCGCTCTGCTGGCCATCCGCAAGGACTTGGGACTCTATGCCAACCTTCGCCCCGCCACCCTTCGTCCCGCCATGGCCGACTCCAGCCCCCTGCGCAAGGAGACCGCCGAGAAGGGCATCGACCTGATGATGGTGCGGGAGCTCACCGGCGGCATCTACTTTGGCAAACGGGGCCGGTATCAAACGGAGGATCGGGGCGTGGAAGCCACCGATCTGATGGCTTACTCCGAGAAGGAGATCGAGCGCATCGGCCGCCGGGCCTTCGAGCTGGCGCGGCTGCGCCGTGGAAAGGTGTCCAGCGTGGACAAGGCCAACGTGCTGGAGACCTCCCGGCTGTGGCGGGAGGTCATGCACCGTCTGGCCAAGGAGTATCCTGACGTGCAGTATGAGGACGTGCTGGTGGACAACTGTGCCATGCAGATTGTCCGGGATCCCGGCCAGTTTGATGTGGTGGTCACGGAGAATATGTTCGGCGACATCCTCTCCGATGAGGCCAGCATGGTCACCGGCTCTATCGGCCTGCTGCCCTCCGCCTCTATTGGAGACACGGCCCCCGGGCTTTACGAGCCTATCCACGGCTCCGCCCCCGACATCGCGGGCCAGGACAAGGCCAACCCCATGGCCACCATCCTGTCGGCGGCTATGATGTTCCGTTATTCCTTCCAGCGCAGGGAAGAGGCGGACGCCATTGAGCAGGCGGTGGACGCAGTGCTTGCCGAAGGCTGGCGCACTGCCGACATCGCCAAGCCGGGGGAGAAGGTCGTCGGTACAAAAGAGATGGGGCGGCTCATCCGGGAAAAGCTGGCCGCACTTTAAGAAATGAAGAAAAAAGACCGGAGTAAAAAGCTCCGGTCTTTTTATTCGTCATCTCCCAGCTTGGGCGCCAGCGGCGGCACCGCCCCATCCATAGCGGCGGAGAGCAGGTAACGGTAAATGCCCGCTTTCTGCTCATCGTAGAGATCCAGCTTTTGATAGAGTTTCTTGTAATAGGCAAAGGTATCGGTCTTCATTCGCACTGTCCGGCGCAGGTTGGCCTGGCTGCCGACCAGGCTACCGCCCCGCTTGAAGTAATAGTAAAGCGGCTCATCCACAAGGGCGACCAGGCGGGTGCGCTCAATATATTCCAGATTAAAGAGGAAGTCCTCGCCCCAACTGGCCTGAGGGTCAAAACGGAGGCGGGCTGCCTCCACAATATAGCGGCGGTAAAATTTGTTCCACAGCACGCCGTAATAGTAATTCGCCGGGGCCTTCATCATCTGCTCGGCATACTCCCGTCGGGTGAGGACACCGGAGCCCCTGATGTGCCCACGGCTGACCATTCGCTCGCCCGCCACCCGGTAGAAGTGGCTCACCACCAGGTCGCCGCCGGTACTCTCTGCTGCGTGGAGAAACCGTTCGGTGGCGTCGGGGGTGAGCCAATCATCTCCGTCCGCGAATTGGAGAAAACGGCCCTGGGCCTGATCCAACGCTTTATTGCGACTGTCAGAGACGCCGGTATTGGATTTGTCGATCAGCCGAAAACGGCTGTCGGCGCGCTCATAGGCGCGGCAGATATAGGCAGAGGCGTCGTCGCTGCCGTCATTGACCAGCAGCACCTCTAAATTCGGGTAGGTCTGGGCCCGAATGGAGTCCAGGCACCGTTCCAAATAAGGGGCGACGTTATATACGGGAACAATGATGCTTACCAGTGCGCCATCCATAGGGATCCCTCGCCTTTCACGTTCTTTTTTGCTATTGTAGCAGTTTTTGATGCCAAAAGCAAAGTTAATGGTCGCTTAGTCATATAAAGCCAAGCATTTCCTGACAGGGAGATATCCAAATTACTACGAATTTACTACATCCGGCTCTTCCGCTCCATGGGGTTTTGCATAAATTTCCCCGCAACTATGCAGCCGGCATATTGTTTTCCCAAAAGGGTTCTGATATAATCAAAAAAAACGTGTCTTTTCCCTCTCCCTGCGGAGAGCAACTTTGAAAGTAAGGAGCAAAGCATATGAAAAAGAAAATCATATCCCTTCTGCTGGGCCTCATCCTTTGTCTGGGCCTGCTGCCCGTTGCCGCTCTGGCGGATGGCGCCCCGCTCTACGAATGGAAGAGCCAAGTCCCGGAGGATCCCGGCGCCATCACCTACGATATGGAGGTGGCCGATTTCGGCACAATGGAATACGGCTACAGGAAAGAGGACTGCCCCACCCTCACCATCTCCTTTACCAACACCAGTGACCAGACCCTATGGTATATCCACGATTTCAGTTCCAAAGGCGGCGACCGCTTTAACGTCACTGTGCCCCGGGAGGGCTGGGACAGTATCCGCCAATATCTGGTGATCCCCATCAGCACCTACGCTCTGGAGCTGAAGCCCGGCTCCTCGGCCAGTGTGAATGTGACCCCGTACACCGGATACCGGGAGAGTACCAGTTTCCCTGCCGGGGTGTATGACGGAGAGCTGGACTTCTTCTTTGCCACTTCCGACGAGCCTGTGGGCAGAAACCGGTACGACGAGCCCATCTTCGAGGGGGGCAACTACCCCCTGCCCTACCACTTTGAAATAGTCTATGACGGCTATATAGGCGGTGAGGAGGCCATGGAGCTGGACCGGGAGAGCGTGGACTTCGGCCCAGTGGAGATGGAGGACACCGTTATCGAGACCGTCTCTGTCACCAACCGGGCCAAGGTGGAGATAGAGCTGCAGGCCAAACTGGCAAGCGAGGGGACCAATCATGGGGCCTTTGAGCGGAGCGTCCAACAGTGCCTTGAACTGAAGGAGAAGCAGTGGACTCTGGCCCCCGGTGAAACGGCTCAGGTCGAAATCGTCAAGGGCACCACAGGGAACAACAAACTCCCGGGCCGGTATGATACCGAACTGGTGCTGACCTCCGAATACCGGGTGGAGGGGGGAGGCAACCTCATGTCCTACCGGGACGAGAAGGTGGTGCCCATCACCCTCACCCCGGTGAAGGGGGGCAATCTGTCCGTCTTGGTGCAGCTGGAGTCCCCCCAGGGCCCCTCGGGGTATTTCACCTCCGCCGACGGAGCCACGACATACTGGGGCAACGAGAACATCGACGTGCCCTACGGCGGGGATCTGTCCCTGAACATTGTCCCCTTTGTCCCCGAGCATGGTTACGTTCTGGCGATACAGCAGTTTAGCAGCAGCTCCAGCTACCACTATGTGGGCCATGACACTACCCTTCTGGCCCAGGATGTGACGGACAGACAACATTACCTGGTGAGCATCGCCTCCTGCGCCGTGCCCCCCGCCGACTGGGCCCGGGACGCGGTGGGCAGAGCCTACTCCCTGGGCATCTTCTCCCCCGGCGGCGATATGCCGGGTCTTGGTAGCGGGGGCGACCACGGCGTCAACGGGAAGATACCCGACTCCTCCTACGCCGCCCCCATCACCCGGAAGGATTTCTGCAATCTGGCCATGGAGATTTATCTTAAGCTGCGGCCCGAGGAGTATCGCCAGCTTCCGAACTCCCTGCCCACCTCTTTCACCGACACGGACGACATGAACGTCCGCCAGCTGGCCTATCTGGGGGTCATCACCGGCGTGGGAGATGAAAAATTTGACCCCGACGGTCAGCTGACAAGAGAGCAGGCCGCCGCCATCCTCTCCCGGCTGGCGGGGGTGCTGGACATCGATCTGGACAAGGCTGCCCCCACCTTTGACGACAATGGCTCCATCTCCCCCTGGGCCAGCGAGGCCGTGGGAGAGATGCAGGCCGCCGGCATTATGGGCGGTTTTGGCAATAACCAGTTCGGCCCCCAGGGAACTTATAGCTGGGAGCAGTCCATCGCCACCCTCATGCGGATTTACGATATGACGATGTAAGCTCTGCCGGAACATTTTAGCCATATCCTGATTGAATCAAAGAAAGGATGGGCGTTCCATCTCCCGCCTTTCCCACTTTCCGTACTACCGCTACAGGTAAAAGGATGGAAAGATACGCTGAGATATGCGATGAGATCATCTACCGAACAAATAGAGGCAACACCTGAAAATACAGGTGTTGCCTCTATTTGTAAAGATATGTAACGTTAAATTGAAAAGGGGCTATTCTTTGGCGGCAAAGAAAAGTCTTGACAATGGAGATGACATATACGATAATCTGAAAAAGAATATTTGCTTTTTCCTTACAAACACTAAGGGGCAAGAAAGGCAGGTAATTACTATGGCACTGATCCATTTTAA
This sequence comes from Vermiculatibacterium agrestimuris, assembly GCF_943193085.1. Taxonomy (NCBI): domain Bacteria; kingdom Bacillati; phylum Bacillota; class Clostridia; order Eubacteriales; family Oscillospiraceae; genus Vermiculatibacterium; species Vermiculatibacterium agrestimuris. The sequence continues at coordinate 62,635 of NZ_CALPCU010000007.1, forward strand.
CACCCAGGGCTTTGACAGAGCCCGTGATTCCGACATCCCTGTCCTGGTGGATTTCTGGGCCACCTGGTGCGGCCCCTGCCAGATGCTGGGGCCCGTCATCGAGCAGCTGGCGGAGGAGTACGAGGGCAAGGACGTGGTCATCGGCAAGGTGGACGTGGACGAAAACCCGGACTTGGCCGCCCGCTACGGCGTTATGAGCGTGCCCACGGTCATCCTCTTCAAGGACGGAGCGGAAGTGGAGCGGAAGGTGGGCGTCATGCCCTTCGACGTGTACGCCGAGCTTCTGGACGGCACCCTGAGCTGATATGCGCGTTATGGCCATCGACTACGGCGACGCCAGGACAGGCGTCGCCGTATCCGATCCCACCGGACTTCTGGCGGGATTTACCACCGTGATCCAAAGCCACAGACCGGAGTGCGTCGCCGACCAGCTTGCGGCCCTTGCCAAGGCGCACGGGGTAGAGGAGCTGGTGATGGGGTTCCCGCGGAATATGGACGGCTCTGAGGGCCCCAGGGCGGAGCTGTACCGGACTTTCGCCGCTCTGGTGGAGGAGCGCACAGGTCTTCCTGTGACGCTCTGGGACGAACGGCGCACCACCATTGAGGCCCACGCCATTTTACATGAGAGCGGCAAAAAGATGAAGGCCCACAAGAAAAATGTGGACGCCGTGGCCGCCACCCTCATTTTGGAGGGCTATCTGACCAGAAAAAGACTACAGGGGTGAGTTCTCTCACCCCTGTTTTTTTCGGAAAAGCTCCCGAAGGCCAATATAGAGAAGATAGCCCCCGAAAAAGCGGCGCAGAAGCCCGACATCAAGGGCGGTGGCCGCCCAAGCGGCAGCCGCCGTTCCGGCCAGTCCCGCAAGAATGGCGGGGAGGGCTGTTCTTTTGTCGATATAGCCGTTTTTGATGTGACAGGGCAGGGCGGTTGCCGCGGTAGGGAGGAAGTAGAGCAGGTTGATCCCCTGGGCCATGTGCTGATCCACTCCGGCAAAGGCGGTCATGTAGATCAGAAGGAGGGTGCCCCCTCCCACGCCAAAGCCGGAGAGGACGCCGGTGGCCGCCCCTGCCAGAGCGGCAATGAGCCAGGCTCCCATCAGAAAAAAAGGGACTTGACGCCGCCGTAGAGGATCAGCAGAGCAAATCCCCGGCGAAGCCAGTCCATATTCAGGTTTTGAAAAAGCTTACCGCCCACAAAGCCGCCCACCAGGCCCCCTGCCAGATAGGGAAGCGCGGCCATTACATCCAGCCCGCCCCGAAGCAGGTAAATTGCGGAGGACAAGGCGCACAGGGGCAGGATGATGGCCACCGAGGTGGCAAAAGCCCTGCGCTGATCCAGACCGCATTTGTCCACCAGCATGGGCACCAGTATCATCCCGCCGCCACCGCCAAAAAAGCCGTTGACCAGTCCGGCTGCGCCGCCGGCCAGGGCGGAGCGAAGCGTCATTTTTTCCACGAAAAAATCCCCTCCCGGCCTATTTTGGCAGGGAGGGGCAGTTTTATTCGGTGATGAGGGACACGACCACATCTCCCGCCAACATGAGGCCGGCGCAGGAGGGTACCCAGGCCACGCTGCCAGGGACGCTGCGGCGGCCGGGAGGCGGCGCTTCCCGGCTTTCGGGATTTTTGGGCTCCTCCGGTGACCAGAGGACGCGGTGGTGGTGGATGCCCCGGGCGCGCAGCTCTTTGCGCACCACCCGGGCCAGAGGGCAGCCCATCGTCTTGGAGATGTCGGTGATCTGAAACCGGGTGGGATCCAGCTTGTTGCCTGTGCCCAGAGCGGAGACGATGGGCACGCCCCGCTCCAGCGCCGTCTGGATCAGATCCAGCTTGCAGGAGACCAGGTCGATAGCATCCACAATGTAGTCGTAATCTCCGGCAAAAAAAGTCTCTCGATCTTCTGGCGTGTAACGATAGACAAGTGGATAAGCCTTACAGTTCGGCGCTGCCAGGAGCACCCGCTCTGCCATTGCCTGGGCCTTGGGCTTTCCCACGGTCTCCACAGTGGCCTCCAACTGACGGTTCAGGTTGGTGACGCTGACCTCGTCGCAATCTGCCAAGGTGAGTGTGCCCACCCCGGAGCGGGCCAGGGCCTCGGCGCACCAGCTTCCTACACCGCCCAGCCCCAGTACGGCCACATGGCTCCTTGCCAGTTTTTCCATGGCAGGGCGGCCCAGGAGCATTTCTGCGCGGAGAAAGGCTTCATCCATGTTTATCGCTCCTTCCCGAAAAAAACGAGCCGCCTGGCAGACGGCTCGTTTTTCAAGTATTGGTTTTAAGCTGCGGGAGACTCCTCCGGTTCAGCGCTCTCAGCGGGGGAGGCAGAGGGGGTGGGAGTGGCGTTACTGACCTCGCCCACATACTTCATCCCGTCCGCAGAGACGGCCTCCATGGCGTCGGTAAGGTTGTTGAGCCACTCCGATTGGTCGGTGCTCTGCTTTGCCTGGATGGCGGTGCCCTTCCAGGCGGGCTCCTCAGATTTCTCGAAGTAGATCACATGCCAGCCGTAGTAGTCGGCGTCTTCTCCGTTGTGGCAGACAAGGCCGGTGTCACCGCTCTGGCGGGCGGGATCAAAGATCCAGTCATTGAAAACACCCACCATATCGCCCTTGCTGATATAGGTGTAACGACCGCCGTTGCCCCGGGAACCGCCGTCGTCGCTGTGCTCGTCGGCCAGAGCGCCAAAGCTCTCGGCCGTGGCCTCGCCGGCCTTCCACTCCTCCAGCAGTGCCTCGGCCTCGGCCTTGGCAGCATCCATGGCCTCCTGGGTGGGGGCGCCCTGAGATTCGTTCACGTCTGCGGTGTTGGGATCGTCCTCGGGCCTGTCGGCCATGATGAGGATGTGACGGACATTCACAGTGGGGTCATCGACCAGGTAGCGATCCAGGAAGAGGACTACCTGATAACCGGTGGTGGTCTCAACGGCGGTCACGTCTCCGGCCCTGCGGGCGGGATCCATGAGCCAGGAGCCGGCGGCAGCGTCGCCGGAGCTGAGGTTGCTGCCCAGAACCTGCTGCTGAAGGGAATAGCTCTCCACAGCGTAGGCGCCCTTATATGCCTCGGCCACATAGTCGGGAGCGATCTCAATGAAGGTCTTCTCCCGGTCGGAGCGGGAAGCGGCCTCCAGCTTGGATACGGCCTCGTCAGCCTTCTCCTTGGCCTGGGCCATAGCGGCGGCCTTCTCCTCGTCGGTGGCCTCCACAGCGTTGCCCTCATTGTCGGTGGAAGCGGGAACAGAGCCGTCTACCGTGAAAATGCGGTAATCATAGCTGTCCAGCGTATCGGGGTGCTCGTCGTAATAGGCCTCAAGCGCGGCGTCATCGTAAGAGATGCCCTCCTCGTGATGCTCGGAGAACTCAGAGGCCAGCATGTCGTTGGTCAGGTTGCGGACGAAGATCTTCTCGGTAACGCCCTTGCCATAGACTTGGGCAAAGTAGGAACCGCGGGTCATACCGTTCTGGGCGCAGATCAGGTCGATCTGGCTGAGCCGCTCGTCAATGGCCTCCTGGCCTTCGGCGGAGAGGGTGTACCCCTCGGCATTGGCTGCGGCGCACAGAGCAGCGGTCTGCTGCAGGTAGGACAGGGCATTTTCCCGGAAGGTGTCGGCGTAGGTCTTGCCCTCCGCCTCGTTGGACCACTGCTCTCCCTCGCTAACATTGGGGTTATAGCCCATGGAGATGCCATAGGCGGCAAACTGCTGATACTGCGCATAAGCGGAGTTTCGCGCCGCCACGTAATAGTATTGGAGGTCGGCTACGGTGTAATCCACGCCGCCTACAGTGGCGGCCACATCCTTGCCGTGATCCTTGGTGCTCAATCCGTTCCATACCAGAAGTGCCACAGCGGCGACGGCGCACACTACGCCAACGGCGGTGTAGATCGTCTTTTGCCGTTTGGCGGCCTGAGCCTCGGCCTGTTCCTTCTGCTGGCGCTGAGTCAGGCCATCGGCCATCTCAGCCTTTCGCTGCTGCTTTTTATCAGATGCGCTCATGCAGTTTTCAGTCCTCTCATTTTTTACCTGTGGCCGGGACAAGTCCCCGGCCGTCGTGCGCAAGGGCGCTCGACGCATTTTGTTATTATACAAGAAACCGCCCAACCTTGCAAGCCCCAAAGAAGGCAAAAAAAGAAAAACCGCTGTTTAAGAAGAAAAACAGCGGTTTTTGGAACAATAAAACCCCCGCCACAGCCGTGTGAACCCATTTAAAACCTGCACGTCTCCGGCAGGTGGGTCGCCTCCGTGCCGCTTTACCGCTTCCAACTTCCGGCCAAAGGCCGGGAGGCCTGCGAACCACGGCGCAAGTCAGCGTCCCGTTTTATAAATGTGGGTTTAAAAGGGCCCATCACGCACCGGGCAGGGGAGAGCTTCAGCTCTCGCCGTGGTCGTCCTCCTCCTCCTGGAAAAGGGCGTCCATAAACTGGCCGTAGACCTCCTCCAGCTCCTCCTCGGAGTCCAGGGTGGACAGCTGCTCCTCGCCGTCCACATCCACCACCTTGAGGATGATAAGGCCGGTCTCCTCCTCGGCGTCGGACTCCTCGCCGGTATCGGCGGGGAAGAAGGCCATATAGATCTGGCCGTTATATTCTATGGTGTCCACATGCTCCAGTTCAAATTCATTGCCGTCCTCGTCCGTGACGGAGATGAAATCGGGGCCAAATTCCTCACTCATGGTCAGCGCCTCGCTTTCTAATCAGTTTTAACTGCTTTTATTGTACCCTGTGCAGGCGGAAAAAGCAAGGCCGGAGGAGGCCAAAATTTTACAACGGCTACCGAAGCATTGTCACCCAATGGGCGCACAAAAATTTTTGGGGTGGACAAACAGCAAACTGGTGGTATAATATAGGGAGTATTTTTGTACCTTTGTCGTTCCCTGTTTTTGACAATCTGCCTATGGAAACGGAGGTGTCAGCATGCCTCAAGAGCATATGCCGGAGCCGCAGGAGCACCGGAATCAAACGCCGCCCCGCACGAGCCAGAAAAAGAAGCCCAAGTGGAAGAAGATCGTAAGACGGGTGTTGACCGTGATCGGAACACTGTTTCTGATCTTCGTTATCACCTGTTCCTTCCTGGCCTGCTTCGCCGCGGTATACATCAAAAATGTCATTCTGCCCGACACCGAGGTGGATATCGCGCAATATGGCATGAAGCTGTCCAGCACGATCTACTATATCGACCCGGAGACAGGCCGGGAGGTGGAGTATGAGACCCTCCACGGCGACCAGAATCGGGTATGGCTGGAATATGACCAGCTGCCTCAGAATTTGATCCACGCCGCCGTGGCCATTGAAGACCGCCGGTTCTACCAGCATCACGGCGTGGACTGGCTGCGCACTGCGAAGAGCGTGCTGACCATGTTTACCGGCGGACGGATCCAGGGCGGCTCTACCATCACACAGCAGTTTATCAAAAACTACACTCAGTATGACGATGTGACGGTGAAGCGAAAGATCCTGGAGATCTTCCGGGCATTGGAATTCGACAAGAAATACTCCAAGGACACCACCCTGGAGTGGTACCTCAACTATATCTTTTTCGGTCACAAGTGCTACGGCGTATATACCGCATCTTATTATTATTTCGGCAAGGATGTGACACAGCTGAACCTGGCCGAGTGCGCCAGCCTCATCAGCATCACCAACAATCCGTCCCTCTACGACCCCTATACCAATCCGGAGAACAACACCACCCGCCGCGGTTACGTGCTGGACGCCATGGTACGGGACGGCTATATCTCCCAGGAAGAGTGCGACGCGGCCAAGACGGAGGTGCTAGACTTCCACAGCGGCCAGAGCGACGGCCAGCAGAGCGCCCTCTACAGCTGGTACACGGAACAGGTCATCACCGACGTGACAAAAGACCTGATGGATCAGTATTATTACTCCGAGATCGCGGCCCAGGACATGGTGTACTCCGGCGGACTGAAGATCTACGCCTGCATCGACCCCAAGGTACAGGCGGCGGTGGACAACATCTATTCCAACACGGAAAATCTACCCTATACCTCTGCGTCCGGGCAGCAGCTCCAGTCCGCCATTGTGGTGGTGGATCCCCAGGGCAATGTGTCCGCACTGGCGGGAAAAATGGGGGAGAAGACCGCGGAGGATACCCGCGGGTACAACATGGCCTCCCGGGCTCAGAGGCAGCCGGGCTCCTCCATCAAGCCCTTGGCGGTCTACGCGCCCGCTTTGGAGATGGGGCTGATCAATCCCTATTCTGTCTTTGAGGATGGCCCTCCGATGCTTTTGAACGGTGACGCCTGGCCCTCCAATGTAAACCACCGCTACACCGGGCAGATGACGGTGTCCCGGGCCGTGGCGGACTCCACCAACACGGTGGCGGTACGGGTGCTCCAGAAAGTGACGCCTGAGGTGGGCTTCGAGTATCTGCTGGACAAGTTCCACGTTGATCCCGACCATTTGGTCATCAGCAAGGAGATCAACGGCCAGAATTTTTCCGATATCGGCTATTCTCAGATGGCGTTGGGCGGCCTCACCAATGGCGTAACGACCCTGGATATGGCGGGCGCCTATGCGGTGTTCCCCAGAAACGGCGTGTATGTGGAGCCCAGAACCTACTCCCGGGTGGAGGACGCCAATGGCAAGACACTGCTGACCAAGGGCACTGAGGGCGAGCCTGTACTGAAGGAAAAGACCGTCTATTATATCAATGAACTGCTGAAGGGCGTGGTCAATGGGGGCGGCGGCTCTGCCGCCGGCATCTCCGGTATGACCGTCGCGGGCAAGACCGGCTCTACCACCGCCAACAATGACCGGTGGTTCGTGGGCTATACGCCCTACTACACCGCCGCCGTATGGGTGGGCTACCGCACACCGGAGCGGGTACGGGTCTCCGGCGACAACCCGGCGGCCGTACTATGGCGAAAGGTCATGACGCAAGTTCATGAAAACCTGGAAAACAAAGATTTTCCAAGGCCTGACGGACTGGTACAGTTCGAGTACTGTATAGACACCGGCCTGCGGGCTACCGACGAGTGCCGCAGCGATGTGCGGGGCAGCCGGGTGGCTTTGGGCTATGCCTTCCCGGAGGATATCCCGTTGGAGGATTGCACCGCCCATGTCATGGTGGAGGTCTGCACCGCCGATCCGATCTTGAAGGAGGACGGCACTGCTACAGGCCGCTATCATCTGGCTGGAGAGTTTTGCCCCGAGGTGACCTGGAATGAGGACGGCACCGCCAATATGGGCAAGATCAGCGTGGCGGTGTTGGATATGGAACGGGAGTATATTGGAGATGTACACCCGGAGGACGACGCCTATTTCCTGGCCTCTCTGGAGGAGATCGGGCCTTGCACCGTCCACACCTCGGAGATTCCTGTGGAGCCTGTTCCTTATGACCCCAGAGACTTCGACATCACCAATCCTTCCACGTGGCCTTCCAAGGAGGACGACCCCAACTTCGACGCCAGCGACCCCTCCACATGGCCCACCGCCGGGGGGCATACGCCCCGGCCCGTGGAAAGCGGAGAGCCGGGTCACACCCCAGAGCCCGGCAACAACGGTGATGAGCCGCCGGTGAGCCACTTCACCCCGCCCCCTGTTCTGCCTGTGGAGTCGCCCGACGACGAGCCGCTGCTCCCACCGGGCGCCTGAATATTACCCCCATGGAAAGGGCGCGCTTTTGGCGCGCCCTTTCGTAATTTCCGGCAAAAATCTTCCCCTTGGGGCAGGATAAGTTGGATAGTTTTTTGCTCTATTTCCCGTTGCGTCAAAGAGGTGGTCGTGATACAATATACCACAGCACACGAACAAATGACTTTCCCGTGTGGACACAGAAGGGGGCTCATCATAAAATGGGAACACGATCCCAATACTTTATTGTGGAGGCAGCGGCACTGCCGGAAATTTTTTTGAAGGTGGCGGAGGCCAAGCGGCTTCTGGAGGTGGGCGAGGCCCAAACAGTGAATGAGGCGGCGCAGAGTGTCGGGATCAGCCGCAGCGCCTTCTACAAGTATAAGGACGCGGTGCGGCCCTTCAACGACATGGGCAGCGGACGCATCGTCACCTTTCAGATCCTGCTTAAAAACGAGCCGGGCGTGCTCTCGGCGGTGCTCAACAGCTTTGCCCGGTGCGGCGCCAATATCCTGACCATCAACCAGGGTGTGCCGGCCGGAGGGAGCGCTGTGGTGAACATCGGCGCGGAGACCTCGGGACTTGTGATGACCATTGAGGAGATGCTTTCCAGAGTGGCCGTTGAGACGGGGGTCGTACGCTGTGAGATACTGGCGGGCTAAGCGCCCAGCATGAAAGGAGAGACATTATGGCAAAGGTCGCTGTACTGGGCTTTGGCGTGGTGGGCTCCGGTGTGGCCGAGGTGCTTCGGCGCAACGGGGCGCACATCGGTCAGAAGCTTCACTCCAGCGTGGAGCTGAAATATATTCTGGATCTGCGGGACTTCCCGGACAGTCCCTTTTCCCACATGGTGATCCACGACTTCTCCATAATTGAGAACGATCCGGAGATAGAGGTCGTGGTGGAGACCATCGGCGGAGCGGGGATCGCCAAGGAATACACCCTGCGGGCCCTGCGGGCAGGCAAGAGCGTGGTCACCTCCAACAAAGAACTGGTGGCCGAGCACGGGTACGAGCTGATGAAGCTGGCCCAGGAAAAGGGCGTCAGCTACCTATACGAGGCCAGCGTGGGCGGGGGGATCCCCATTATCCGACCGCTGAAGCAGTGCCTGGCCGCCAACGAGATCAGCGAGATCTGCGGCATCCTCAACGGCACCACGAACTATATCCTCACCCGGATGATCCGGGCGGGCCTCAGCTTTGACGCGGCGCTGAAGGAGGCACAGCAGAACGGCTATGCCGAGGCCGATCCCACCGCCGATGTGGAGGGCCACGACGCCTGCCGGAAGATCTGCATCCTGGCCTCTCTGGCCTTTGGGCGGCATATCTACCCGGAGCAGGTTCCCACGGAGGGCATCTCCGGGGTGTCCCTGGCCGATGTGGCTTACGCCGACTCCTGCGGCAAGAAGATCAAACTGCTGGGCCGGGCCATTTTGGGGGAAGACGGAAAGGTGCGCGCTTTCGTGGCGCCCCATCTGGTCGGCAGCGAAGCCCCTCTGGCAGGGGTAGAGGATGTGTTCAACGCCATCACCGTCAAGGGAAACGCCATCGGGGACGTGATGTTCTATGGCAGGGGCGCGGGGAAGCTGCCCACCGCCTCCGCTGTGGTGGCTGACGTGATGGACGCTGTAAGCCGTCGGGATCGGCCCAAATTTATGGATTGGGGGCCAGGAGGCAAAGACGTGACTCTGCCCCCCGACGATGTGGCCAGCCCCTGGTATGTCCGGGCGCACGCGCCGGCAGAGGCGCTGCGCGCCGCTCTGGGAGAGGTCACCGTACTGGCCCGGGCCGGCGCGCCGGAAGAGGAGACCGCCGTGCTGGTGCCCGCCATGATGCGAAATGCGCTGGAGGAAAAACTCTCCGGCATAGCCGTCACAGCGCTGTTCCGGGTACTGGAGGACTGACCGCGAATGTCCCGGCGGCATAAAATAGGACGTGGAAACCTGTAAGGGGGTAACTATTTCATATGGGACTCATTGTTCAGAAATTCGGCGGCAGCTCTGTTGCGGATTCCAATAAGATCCGCAATGTAGCCCGCATTATTACCGAGACATACCGGCGGGGACACAATGTGGTGGTCGTTCTCTCCGCTCAGGGAGATACCACCGACGATCTTATCACCAAGGCCGCGGAGATCAACCCCAAGGCCTCCAAGCGGGAGATGGATATGCTTCTGTCCACAGGCGAGCAGATCTCCTGCTCCCTGTGTGCCATGGCCATCGAGGCCATGGGCTATCCGGTGGTCTCTCTCACCGGCTGGCAGGCGGGGATGCAGACCAACTCCACCTATGGAAACGCCCGCATCAAGCGGGTGTCCACCGAGCGTATCCTCACCGAGCTGGATCGGCGGAGCATCGTCATCGTCACCGGCTTCCAGGGCATCAACAAGTACGGTGACATCACCACCTTGGGCCGGGGCGGCTCAGACACCTCGGCGGTAGCCCTGGCGGCCAGTCTCCACGCTGACCTGTGCCAGATCTACACCGATGTGGACGGAGTCTACACCGCCGATCCCCGGCTGGTGCCCCAGGCCCATAAGCTCCAGGAGATCACCTTTGATGAGATGCTGGAGCTGGCGACCTTGGGCGCCCAAGTACTCCATAACCGTTCGGTAGAGATGGCAAAGCGTTACAATGTCAATCTGGAGGTGCTCTCCAGCTTTTCCGGTAATCCGGGAACAAAAGTCAAGGAGGTTGTGAAAATCATGGAAAAATCCCATGTCAGCGGCATTGCCAAGGATAAAAACACCGCCCGCCTGGCCCTGGTGGGCCTGGCTGACGAGCCGGGCATTGCCTTCCGCATCTTCTCTTTGCTCTCAAAGGAGAAGATCAATGTGGATATTATTCTGCAGTCCATCGGCCGGGAGGACAAGAAGGACATCAGCTTTACCGTGGCCAAGAGCGATACCGAGGCCGCCAAGCAGATCCTGGAGGAGAACCGGGAGTATATCGGCTTCGACCACATCGACGTCAATGACAACATCGCCAAAGTCTCCATCGTAGGCGCCGGCATGATCAACAACCCCGGCGTGGCCGCCGGCATGTTCGAGGCGCTGTTTAACGCCGGCATCAATATCCATATGATCTCCACCAGCGAGATCAAGGTCTCTGTGCTGGTGGATCTGGCCGATGCCGACAGGGCCGTCCAGGTCGTCCACCGCAAATTCTTCGACGACAACGGGATGCAAAGCGCCATGTAAGCGCGCCTTTATCCGAAAAAGAGACGGGGGAAATTCCCCGTCTCTTTTTTCCTATTGACAGGGAAGGGATAATGTAGTATATTAGCGTGGTAAAGCATAAAAGTGAGGGATCATTCATGAACGTGATCGCAACACCGGAAGGCACCAGAGACCGGCTTTTCTCCCAGTGCAGAGATCTCCGCGCCGTACAGGGGAAGCTGATCCATCTTTTTCGGGAGATGGGCTATGCAGAGATCAGCACTCCGGAGGTGGAGTACTACGACCTCTTCCTTCAGTCTGGGAACCCCATTCCCCAGGAGGCCATGATGAAGATCGTGGACCGCTCCGGGAAGCTGATGGTGATGCGGCCTGACTGCACCGCCCCCATCGCCCGTGTGGCGGCTACCAAACTGAAAAATGAACCGCTACCCCAGCGTCTCTACTACAACGAGACTGTGTTCCGCTCCGGGGCCGCCCATCGGGGCGGTTCCAGCGAGATCCCTCAGTGCGGCATTGAGCTTTTGGGCGCGGGGGGCATCCAAGCCGATGTGGAGGCGGTGTCCCTGGCGGTGGAAGCTCTGGCGGCGGTCTGCCCCCAGGGGTTCCACATTGAGTTGGGCCACGCCGGGCTCTTCCGGACTCTGGCCGGCCAGATGGAAATGAGCGACACGCAGATCGAGGAGATGCGCGAGCTTATTGAAGGCAAACACTTTGCCGCTCTGGATGAGTTTCTGCTGCCGTACCGGGATAAAAGCGCTTACGCCCTTCTCTCCCGGCTTTCCCGCCTCTTTGGCGGGGTAGAGGTGCTGGAGGAGGCAGAGGCGCTGATAGGCCCCCGGAAGGAGCTTACATACCTGCGGGAGCTCTATGAGGCGCTGAAGGCAGCTGGCTGCGGCGCCCATGTCCGCTTTGATCTGGGCCTCGTCCATCAGATCGATTACTACACCGGCGTGGTCTTTCGGGGTTATGCCAGGGGTGCAGGAGCCAGCGTCCTCTCCGGCGGCCGGTATGACAACCTGCTGGGGGCCTTTGGCCGCAGCGCTCCCGCCATCGGCTTTGCGGTCTATGCGGACTTGGTGACAAGCGAAAATACAGTACAGCCCTCCGAGGCCCGTCTGCGGCTGGCGCTCACCAAGGGGCGGCTCCAGGACAAGACGGTGGCTCTTTTGGAGCAGGTGGGACTGGACTGCTCTCCGGTGAAGGATCCCGGACGGCGGCTCATCCACCGGCTGCCCAACTATCCTCTGGATGCAGTGCTGGCCAAAGCACCCGACGTCATCACCTATGTGGAACACGGGGTCTGCGACCTGGGCGTGGTAGGGAAGGACACCATTCTGGAACGGGGGGAGAGCCCCTTCTATGAGGTGCTGGACTTGGGCTTCGGCAAGTGCCGCTTTGCTTTGGCCGTAAAAAAGGGGAGCGATTTCTATGGCACTTATAAGACCCGTAGGATCGCCACCAAGTACCCAAATGTGGCCCGGAAGTTTTTTGAGGACAAGGGCATGGACGTGGAGATCATCAAGATCGAGGGCTCGGTGGAGCTGGCGCCCATTTTAGGGCTGGCCGACGCCATCGTGGATATTGTGGAAACCGGCGCCACTTTGAAGGAAAACGGCCTGGAGCCCATCGAGGATGTGGCCCCCGTCTCCGCCCGGCTTATCGTCAATACCGCCGCCATGAAATTAAAGAAGACGGAGATCTTGGACTTTATCGGCAAATGTCAGGCCGGTCTGGAGGGAACAGGATGCTGAACATCGTTTTTGCCGACGGCGCGGGGGAAAAGGCCGTCATTGCCGCCATGCGGGAGCGGGCGGCTTCGGCTAACGGAACCATCGAGGCCGCTGTTCGGGCCATTATGGAGGATGTAAAGGCAGAGGGCTTTGCAGCAGTTGAGCGGTACACCCGCGAGTTTGACCACAAAGTCCCCTATGAAATTTCCAAGGAAAAGTTGGACGAGGCATATGCCCGCTGCCCCAGGGAACTGATCGCCGCTTTGGAGCATGCCGCCGCCAACATTCGCGCCTACAACGAAAGGTTCCTGCCCAAGACGGAGTTCTGGAACTCTCCCGACGGCGGAAAAGTGGGCCGGGTGGTTCGCGGCCTGACCCGTGTGGGCATCTACGTGCCCGGCGGAACGGCGGCCTATCCCTCTTCGGTTCTGATGAACGCCATCCCCGCCAAGGTTGCCGGGGTAGAGGAGATCATCATGGTGACGCCCCCCACCGACAACCTCAACGACGCGGTACTGGCCGCCGCCAAGATCGCCGGGGTAGACCGCGTTCTGGCTGTGGGCGGGGCTCAGGCGGTGGCCGCCCTGACCTACGGCGCCGGCTTCATTCCCAAGGTGGACAAGCTGGTGGGGCCCGGCAACGCCTATGTGGCGGCCGCCAAGCGGCTGGCCTATGGGAGCCTGGATATCGACATGGTGGCCGGCCCCTCCGAGGTGTTGGTCATTGCCGACGAGACGGCACAGGCCAAATTCGTGGCCGCCGACCTGCTCTCCCAGGCTGAGCATGACAAGCTGGCCTCCGCCGTTCTCCTCACCACCAGCAAGGCTTTAGCGGAGGCGGTAGACGCCGAGATGATCCGCCAGAGCGGATATCTGGAGCGCTCTGAGATCATGGAGTGTTCCGTTCGGGACTTTGGCTGCGCCGTCGTCACCAAGACTTTAGATGAGGCGGCGGCTCTGGCCAACGAGATCGCCCCGGAGCATCTGGAGGTGGTCACGGCAAAGCCGGAGGCTCTTCTGCCCAAACTTCGAAACGCCGGCGCGGTGTTCCTGGGCAGTTGGTCGCCCGAGCCTTTGGGAGACTATCTGGCCGGGCCAAATCATGTACTGCCCACCTCCGGCACCGCCCGATTCTTCTCGCCCTTGTCAGTGACCAGCTTTCTCAAGACCATGAGCGTCATCCAGTATGACAGAAAGGCCCTGGAGCCGGTAAAAGATGAGATCATCGCCCTGGCGCGGAGCGAGAAGCTTACCGCCCACGCCAATTCCATTCAGGTACGTTTTGAGGAGGAAAAGCCATGAATGTTCCCGTCTATACCGGAAATGAAACCCCAAGAGGTTATGTCATCTCCCGCAAAACCAAGGAGACCGATATCTCCCTGTCTGTGTGCCTGGACGGGGGAGAGGTGAAGGTGGATACCAGCATCGGCTTTTTTGACCATATGCTCACCGCCCTGGCCTTCTATGCCGGCTTCGGTCTGGATGTAAAGGCGGTCGGCGATCTGGAAGTGGACGCTCATCACACCGTGGAAGATGTGGGCATTGTATTGGGGCGGGCCTTTGCGGCGGCCCTGAAAGATAATCGGGGCATCGCCCGGTTCGGTGCCGCCTTTGTGCCTATGGACGAAGCCCTGTGCCGGGTGGTGCTGGACATCTCCAACCGCCCCTACCTGGTCTATGAGGCGGAGATGCCCCAGGCTATGATCGGCAGCTACGACGCCTGTCTCACCGAAGAGTTTATGCGGGCCTTTTCTATGAATAGTGGTATTACTTTACACATGAATGCCCTCTATGGCCGCAACGCTCACCACATCACCGAGGCGCTCTTTAAGGCGCTGGGTCTGGCCTTGAAGCAGGCCGTCAAGGTGGAGGGGGACCGCGTGGTCTCCACCAAGGGAGTGCTCTGATGGGACGCATCGCCATTGTAGATTACGGCGTGGGCAACCTGAAAAGTGTGGCTAACGCCCTGGAGATTTTGGGATTTTCCTCCGTCATCTCTGCCGACAGCGGAGAGTTGGAGCGCGCCGACGCCATCATCCTGCCCGGCGTGGGAGCCTTTCCCGACGCAGCGGAAAAATTGCGGGCCTCCGGACTGGACAGAGATATCCTTTTGCAGGCAGAAAAGAAGCCCATTTTGGGGATCTGCCTAGGCATGCAGCTTCTCTTCGAGGAGAGTTCTGAGGTGCGGCCCACCGCCGGGCTGGGGCTCATCCCCGGCCGGGTAGACTGGATCAAAACCGAATTTAAGCTGCCCCACATCGGCTGGAACAGCCTCACCTTTCAGAACGACTGTCCTCTGTTTCAGGGACTTTCCGACGGAGCCTATGTCTATTTCGTCCACTCCTACTGCGGCTATGCCGCCCGGGAATTGGATGTGGCCGCCCGGACGGATTACGGCACATCGGTGGTGGCGGCGGTGCACCGGGGCAATGTGTACGGCTGCCAGTTCCACCCGGAAAAGTCCGGGACGGCGGGACTTCAAATTTTACGCAATTTCGGGGAGTTGAACCAATGATCCTGTTACCGGCCATTGACTTGAAGGACGGCAAGTGCGTCCGTCTTCAAAAAGGGGAATTTGACACCGTCCACCAAGTGGCGGACAACGCCCTGGATACCGCCGCGGCCTTTGCCGCCGCGGGGGCGGAGTGGATCCACATGGTAGATCTGGACGGGGCGCGAAACGGGTTGCGGCGCAACGCTGCCATTGTCGCTCAAGTGGCGCAGAACGCGGGGCTGAAGGTGGAGCTGGGCGGCGGTATCCGCTCTATGGCCGATCTGGAGGAGATTTTTTCTCTGGGTGTGGAGCGGGCAGTCATCGGCTCCGCCGCCGTCAGCGATCCCGATTTCGCAGCCCAGGCGGCCGAGAAGTACGGCGAACACATCGCCGTGGGTATCGACTGTCTGGACGGACGGGTACGCACTGCCGGCTGGGAGAAGGACTCCGGGCTGGACGGCATTGCCTTCGC
This sequence comes from Vermiculatibacterium agrestimuris, assembly GCF_943193085.1. Classification (NCBI taxonomy): domain Bacteria; kingdom Bacillati; phylum Bacillota; class Clostridia; order Eubacteriales; family Oscillospiraceae; genus Vermiculatibacterium; species Vermiculatibacterium agrestimuris. Next base: position 78,094 of record NZ_CALPCU010000007.1, read on the forward strand.
CAAGTCCATGGCGGCAATCGGTGTAAAGGTGATTGTCTATACAGATATCGCCACCGACGGGATGCTCTCCGGGCCCTCTTTCGCCCAGCTGGAGCACTTGGCGGAATCTGTCCCCTGCCGTATTGTGGCTTCCGGCGGGGTCACCACCCTGGCGGACGTAAAGCGGCTCCGGGATATGGGGCTCTACGGCGCCATTATCGGCAAAGCCTACTATGCCGGCACCATCGATCTGCCCCAGGCCATGAAGGAGTGTAACATATGTTAGCCAAGCGCATCATCCCCTGCCTGGACGTGAAAGACGGCCGAGTGGTAAAAGGGGTCAACTTCGTCAATATTCGGGACGCCGGCGATCCGGTGGAGCTGGCGAAATTTTACTCCGACCAGGGGGCGGATGAGATCGTCTTTCTGGACATCACCGCCACCAGCGACGCCAGAGACACCGTTGCCGATGTGGTGGAGCGCACCGCCAGCCAGGTCTTCGTACCCCTCACCGTCGGCGGCGGCATCCGTACGTTGGAGGATTTCCGGCTTCTTCTGCGGGCGGGGGCAGATAAAATTTCGGTAAACTCCGCCGCAGTCAGGGAACCCAGCCTTATCTCCCGGGCGGCGGAACGATTTGGCTCCCAGTGTGTGGTACTGGCTATCGATGCCCGGAGCAGGGGAGACGGCTCCTGGGAGGTGGTCACCGCCGGAGGACGCACTCCCACTGGGTTGGACGCGGTGGAATGGGCCCGCGAGGGCCAGCGGCGGGGGGCGGGAGAGATATTACTCACCTCTATGGATGCCGACGGCACCAAGGCCGGCTTTGACCTGCCTCTGACCCGGGCGGTGACCCGGGCGGTCTCCATCCCGGTCATTGCCTCCGGCGGCTGCGGCAGCTTAGCGCACTTCGCCCAGGTCTTTGAGGAGACCGGCTGCGACGCGGCCCTGGCCGCGTCTCTGTTCCACTTTGGCGAGCTGACGGTGCCGCAGGTGAAGGAATATCTGGCCGCTCAGGGGATTCCTGTGCGATAGAAAGGGAGGAGCGCTCCATGGTCACCGATTTTGATATAGATCTGCTTTTTCGGAAAGACGACCTGATCCCCGTCATCATCCAGCACGCACAGAGTGGGAAGGTACTGATGCTGGGCTTCACCAACAAAGAGGCGGTGGAGCTGACCCTGAAGACCAAAACCGCGTGGTTTTGGTCCCGGAGCCGGAAAAAGCTCTGGAACAAGGGGGAGAGTTCGGGGCACTTTCTCCATGTGAAAAAGATGATCACCGACTGCGACACCGACACCCTGCTCTACCTCTGCGATCCTGAGGGCCCCACCTGCCACACCGGGGCGGAGTCCTGCTTTTTCAATACCCTTTGGGAGGAAGAATAACCATGAATGATACGTTACAGCAGCTCTACCAGGTCATTTTGAACCGCCGGGCCGATCCCCAGGAGGGCTCCTATACCTGCTACCTCTTTGACAAGGGGCTGGACAAGATCTTGAAGAAGGTGGGAGAGGAGTGCGCCGAGACCATCATCGCCGCGAAAAACGGCGTTCAGGGGGATACGGTGGGGGAGATCTCCGACCTTATCTACCACCTGCTGGTGATGATGGCCGACCAGAATATCCCCCTCGCCGCCGTTATGGAGGAGCTGGATCGCCGGAGCCGGAAGATCGGCAATCTGAAGCAATTCCACACCTCCGATCACGAGACCTGAAAAAGGGATAAAAAGCCCCCGGTATTCTGGATACCGGGGGCTTTTCTCTTTTTCTTCAGTCTTCGGACGGGCCGTCCAACACTTCCTTGAAGTCGGCGCAGAAATTGGGGCGGTGGGGGTCTATCACGGGATTCATCGCTTTTTCCTCAAAGACCTTGTCCAGCGCCTCCATACCATATTTCAGCTTGTACTCGATCTCCTCTTTATAAGCGGGGATCACATTGTAGAGGTTGATCCGGCGGCCGTCCCCGGCGGCAATGCTGCCCAGCGGGCCATCACCGCCGCCGATCAGCACCACGCCGCCAAAGCCCACGCTGTCATCCAGCGGCGTATATTCCGGGCCGTTTGGCATAGTGTGGCCCCAGCCCAGCCAGGTGTGGTAGAGATGGGGGAACCGGGCCATAAATTTCAGGGTGCGGATGGGCCAATATGCCTCCTCCGGGGGCATCTCGTCCGGCCTGATCGGCCAGTCGCCAGGGAGGAAAAGAAAGACCTCCCCCAACGCCAAAGCCTCCCGGTGCTCCGGCTTGACCTCCTCCGGAATGGTCATGGGGAGATCGCTCATACCGGTGGTGTAGAGTACGAAAAACTTTTGCTCCTCGGTGGGCCACATGACATGGACGTCGATATGTACGATGTCGCTGATGATCTCATGGAGCACTCGGCTCTCCCGACCGGGGAAAAGCTCCTCGAATCGCTTCTCGATCTCTTCGGCGTAAACGCCTGCATTTTCAGGGATCTGGCGCTCCTCATTTTTGGGGCTATCATAACGGTAAATGGGGGAACCACCGGGGGTGACCCCCTTCTTTTTGCCAAAGAACTTATCCAGCAGACCCATCATCATGACCTCCTTGCAATGGTAACATTTTACTACGGAGCTTTTCTGCCTGTCAAGGTAGGCGCAGCCTCTTTTTTGTTGCGTTTCGGCGGTAATGATGGTAAAATTAGAAATTGGAAAAATATCGCCTTTCAGAGAGGAGAGAAGCGGAGGATGGTCATTCTGGGTATCGACCCCGGCTTTGCCATTGTGGGCTTTGGTGTGCTCTCCTCGGAAAAGGGAAGGCAGAGCCTTCTCTCCTGTGGGGCTGTCACCACACAGGCGGGAGTGCCGCTGCCTGCCCGACTGCTCCAGATCGAGGACGACATGGCCCAGCTTTTTGAGACCTTTCGACCTGACGCCATGGCCATCGAAGAGCTGTTCTTCAACAACAATATCACCACCGGCATCGGCGTAGCCCAAGCAAGGGGCGTCATCCTGACCGCCGCAGAGCGGGCGGGTGTCCCCATCTTTGAGTATAGCCCCTCGGAGGTGAAATTGGCGGTAACGGGCTATGGAAAGGCGGAAAAGCGGCAGGTCATGGACATGGTCAAGCGGCTTTTGGCGCTGAAAACTGTTCCCAAACCAGACGACGCCGCCGACGCGGTGTCCATCGCCCTGTGTCACGCCCGCTCGTACACCTCACGGCTCCAGCCCCCCGGCGCGGCAAGGCCGGGCAGCGGCCGGTATGCGGTGAAACATCCCAGTAAATAGGAGAGAAGCCCATGTTTTATTATGTCAGCGGAACGGTAGCCCACCTGGCCCCCTATCTGGCGGTCATCGACTGCGGGGGAGTGGGTTATGCCTGCCGAACTACCAATGTAACTCTGAGCGCCCTTACCGTGGGCAAGCCGGGAAAGCTCTATACTTATCTGAACGTCCGGGAGGACGCGATGGAGCTCTATGGCTTTGCCACTGAGGAGGAGCTGAATTGCTACAAGATGCTCATCGGCGTCTCCGGCGTGGGGCCCAAGGCGGCTCTTTCCATTCTCTCCTCCACACCGCCTGACCGGCTGGCCCTGGCCATCATCACCGGAGATGAAAAGGTGCTCACCTCCGCCCCCGGTATCGGCAAGAAGATCGCCCAGCGCATCATCCTGGAGCTGAAAGACAAGCTGGCCAAAGGCCAGCTGGAGAGCATGGCAGGAGAGAGCTACGGCGGTACCGGAGTCACCCTCATTCCGGAGAACAAGGTCAGTGAAGCCTCTGCCGCGCTGGCTGTGCTGGGCTACTCTCAAAGCGAGATCGGCGTCGCACTGAAGGGCATCGACCTGGACAGCTTGACGCTGGAGCAGATCATCAAACAGGCCCTGAGGAAAATGGTGAAGTAAATGGCGAAATACGAATGTCACCTAACGGGCGATTTTGACCATGTGCTGGATTACCTGGATACAGGTATCCTGCAGGGCAGCGACTCGGCCTCCTATGAGGACGGCAGCGACTATGCGCAAGGCGATTTCCGCTGTGCGGTACGGGTCTATGAGCGTTACAGCTTTTCCGGCGGCAACCGGGTAAGTCTGAATCTGACCCTGGTGGGCAGAGGAGAGGCGCTGTTCCTCTCCGCCATCACCTCCGGCGGCAGCCAGGCCATGTTTTTCAAGATCAACACCTGGGGCGAAGAGGCCTTTCTGGACAGGCTCCGGGAACTGGTGGAGTCCCTGTAAGACGACTACCTTCAAAAGGAAGTGAGCGCTTGAGCATCGATTTTTCCGACACCGGCTTCGAGACCGAGGAGCCTTTGGTGGCCACATCTCTCCTGCGGGAAGATGAAAACGAGGGGTCTCTGCGGCCCAAAACCTTAGTAGAATATATCGGCCAGGAGAAGGCCAAGGGAAACCTGGAGGTCTTCATCCAGGCCGCCAAGATGCGTTCCGAGCCACTGGATCACGTCTTGCTCCACGGCCCCCCAGGACTGGGCAAGACCACCCTGGCGGGCATTATCGCCAACGAGATGGGGGTCAACATCCGTATCACCTCCGGCCCCGCCATTGAAAAGCCGGGGGATCTGGCGGCCCTGCTGACCAACCTCAACGAAAACGACATCCTCTTCGTGGACGAGATCCACCGGCTCAACCGGCAGGTGGAGGAGATCCTCTATCCCGCCATGGAGGACTACGCCATTGACATCATTATCGGCAAGGGCCCCTCGGCCAACTCCATCCGGTTGGATCTGCCCAAATTTACCCTCATTGGCGCCACTACCCGTGCCGGTCAGCTGTCAGCGCCCCTCCGCGACCGGTTCGGCGTTACCCTGCGGCTGGAGCTATACTCGCCGGAGGAGTTGGCCAAGATCGTCTCCCGTTCGGCGGACATCCTGGAGGTGCCCATTGAAGGGGACGGCGCCATGGAGATCGCCCGCCGGAGCCGTGGCACGCCCCGGATCGCCAACCGGATGCTCCGCCGGGTGCGGGACTTCGCCCAGGTGCGGGCCGGCGGCGTGATCACCAGCCATGTGGCCGACGAGGCGTTGTCCGCCCTGGAGGTCGACCGGCTGGGGCTGGATGCCATCGACCGCCGGATGCTCACAAGCATCATCGAAAATTATCGGGGCGGCCCAGTGGGGCTGGAGACCCTGGCCGCCACTATCAATGAGGAGGCAGTGACCTTAGAGGATGTATATGAGCCCTATCTGATGCAGCTTGGCTTCATCACCCGCACGCCCAGAGGGCGGTGCGTCACCTCCAAGGCCTACGAACATTTGGGCATCCCCTTCCTGGGGATGGAGCAGATCACATTGTAAAGGAGCCTATCATTTATGGGTAAACTCTTTGGAACGGACGGGATCCGCGGGGTCGTCAACGAAACTCTTAACGCCGAGTTGGCCTTTGAGGTGGGCTGCGCCGCAGCCCAGGTGCTCTCCACGGCCACAGGGAAAAAGAAGCCTCTTTTTACCATTGGCAAGGACACCCGGATCTCCTCTGATATGCTGGAGGGGGCGCTGATCGCAGGGCTGTGCTCCGCGGGGGCGGACGTGCTCCACCTGGGGGTCATCCCCACCCCCGCGGTGGCGTTTCTCACCATTTCCAACAAGGCGGACGCCGGCATCGTCATCTCCGCCTCCCACAACCCCTTTGAGCACAATGGCATCAAAATCTTCAACAGTCAGGGCTTTAAGCTCTCTGACGCGCTGGAGAACGAAATCGAGGACATTGTGCTGTTCAACAAGAAATCCTCCCTTTGCACCGGTGCGGACATTGGAAAGGTGACCTACGCCGACCAGCAGGAGGCAGACGACTATATCGACCACTTGGTGGAGACGATCGACAGCGATCTGGCGGGAATGCGGATCTTGGTCGATTGCGCCAACGGTGCCGCCTCCGCCACCGCCGCCCGGCTCTTCGACCGGTTCCCCAAGCTTCACGCCGACATTATCAACGCCGATCCCGACGGGGTCAATATCAACCGGGATTGCGGCTCCACCCACATCGACCATTTGAGCGCCATGGTGACTGCGGGAAAATACGACATGGGCATCGCCTTTGACGGGGACGCCGACCGCTGCCTGGCGGTAGACGATGCCGGCGTGCTGCTGGACGGCGACCAGGTGCTGGCCATCTGCGGCGCCGACCTGCGCAGCAGGGGGGAGTTGGCGGGGGAGACCATTGTGGCCACCGTCATGAGCAATCTGGCCCTGCGCATCTATGCCAAGGAGCGGGGGCTCACCCTGCTGTGTACCGACGTAGGCGACCGGAACGTTCTGGAGGAGATGGAACGGGGGGGCTTCGTCCTGGGCGGCGAGCAGTCCGGCCATACCATCTTCCGCCGCTACGCCACCACGGGTGACGGGGAGCTCACTGCGCTCCAGCTCCTGGCCGTGATCCACAAGTCGGGCAAGCGGGCCTCAGAGCTGGCCGCCATGTGCCAGCGGTGCCCCCAGGTACTTGTCAATGTTCCCGTCGCCACCAAGGAAAAAAAGGCGCAGATCATGGATTCCCAGGCGCTTTTGAACGCAGTGGCCCAGGTGGAGGCGGAGCTTGCCGACACCGGACGGGTGCTGGTGCGCCCCTCTGGCACGGAAGCTCTCATCCGGGTCATGGTAGAGGCCAGGGAGGAGCATATTGCCCAGTCCAAGGCGGAGGAATTGGCGGATTTGATAAAAAATCTCTAAAATTTTTTGCTGAATGAGCATAATTGCCCAAAAATCCCTTGACAAACAGAAATTTTTTTGTTATATAAGAAAAGGAACGATGTGGCATGAAACCTCTTGACCAACAATCGGATGAAGCCTTGCGCGGAATGGCCGTGGCAGGCGACCGGGGCGCAGAGGAGTATCTTGTCGCACGCTATACTCAGCTGGTTCGGGCCTGCGCACGTCCCTATTTCCTTGCGGGAGGGGACAGCGAGGACTTGATCCAGGAAGGGATGATCGGCCTGCTCTCCGCCATCCGGAGCTTTTCTCCCGACAGAGAGGCCGGTTTCCGTACCTATGCGGAGACCTGTATCCGCAATCGACTCCGATCCGCCGTGCGTACCGCGGCAAGAGATAAGCACCGACCCCTAAACCACTCCATTTCCCTGGACGATCCTTTTTTCGACGGAAACCAGGATCCCCGCGCGTACAACGCCGTCTCTGACAGCCTCCAGGCTCCCGAAGATCTTCTCATCGGCAGAGAGGAGCGGGAGGGGCGCATGAAGGCTCTTCGCAATGTACTTTCTGGTTTTGAGAAGACCGTATTGGAGCTATACCTAGCGGGCCTTTCTCAAAGCGAGATCGCCCAGCGGGTAGGAAAACCCCTCAAATCGGTGGACAACGCCGTACAGCGCATCCGGCGCAAGGCGTCCGCTTTCTTTGCCCTGTAAACGGGCGTGTCCAGCCACGTCAGGTCTTGTAGGCTTGGCGGGTGTAACTTTCGGCGATTTCAGCGAAAGCTGAACGCAATATTACACTGACCCAGCACAAATCGGAATGTATCCGGGCCTGGGCAAACGAGTCGAAGAGAGGGTAAAATCATGTACGAAGACAAAACACTTGTATGCAAGGAATGTGGGCAGGAATTCGTGTTCACCGCCGGTGAGCAGGAGTTCTACGCTGAGCGTGGCTTCCAGAACGAGCCCCAGCGCTGCAAAGCCTGCCGCGACGCCCGCAAGGCTGCTGCCCGCGGCCCCCGTGAGTACTTCACTGCTACCTGTGCCCGTTGCGGCGGGGAGGCCAAAGTCCCCTTTGAGCCCAAGTCTGACCGTCCCGTGTACTGCAGCGAGTGCTTCGCCAAGATCCGCGAGGAGGAGCAGCAGTAAATCCAGTACGTAAAAAAGAGGAGACGCTTTTGCCGGGGTCCCATAAGGAAGTAAGATTGATTTAGTGAAACGGCGTAGTCTTTCGGGGCTACGCCGTTTTGCTGTCCAGCGTTTCAGGTATTGTTACCTCTCCCACCAGATTGTAGACCACTTGGACGAATTGGGAGCGGTGCCCGTTGACTTTCGTGGGAGCGTGGACTATTACCATCTTTATGAACTCGTTGACGATGGTGGGCGTCAGTTCCCGGACCTCCGTGTACTTCTTTACCAGGGCTATGAATTGGGCCACGTTTACGGCCTCCGCTTGCCCTTGTTCCAGGTCCCGGCGTAGTTCTCCCACCCTGGCCTCCAACTCCTGCTGTTCGGCTTCGTAGGCCCCAGAAAGGCGGTTATACCGTTCATCCGTCAGCTTGCCCGTGGCGTGGTCCTCATAGACCCGCTGGAAAAGCCCATCCAACTCCTTGACCCGCTTTTCCGCCTTGTCTAACTCGGCTTTCTTCCGGGCCAGTTCCCGCCGCTGTTCCTTGGCGTCCCTGTCCATCACCAGCCGGGTGAAGCCGTCCTCGTCCGCTTGCACATAGGCAATCGTGGCTTGGAGGTGGGCCAGCACCAGAGCCGTCAAAACCTTTTCCCGGATGAAGTGGATGGAACAACTGCCCGTGTTGCTCTTGTAGTTCGAGCATACATAATGGTCCTGATTTTCCGTCATGCTGTTGGACGTGCAGAAGTACAGCTTGCTCATACAGTCGGCACAGTAGGCCAGCCCGGAGAACAGCCCCCGCTTGCCCGTCTTGGTGGGGCGGCGTTTGTTCTTCCGCAACTCCTGGACCCGTTCCCAGGTCTCCCGGTCTATGATTGCCGGGTGGGTATTGGGAAAGACTTTCCATTTCTCCGGGGGATTTTGTACCCGCTTCTTGGACTTGTAGGACTTTTTGTAGCCCTTGAAGTTCACCGTACAGCCCAGGTATTCCATCCGTTCCAGAATTGCGGCAACCACCCTCTGGTCCCAGTCATAGGGGTCCGCTGGGGGCTTGGTAGAGATAGACCGCCCTTTTTCGGCCTTGTAGTGGGTAGGCGTCAGCACCTTGGCCGCTTTCAGCCGCTTGGCGATCTGCATAGGCCCCAGGCCCTCCATACACAGGCTGAATATCTCCCGTACCACCTGGGCCGCTTCCTCGTCCACTTCCCACTTGTATTTGTCCCCTTTGTAGCCATAGGGGATCTGGGTACAGAGCCTTTGCCCGCTGTTGCCCTTGTTGGTGAATACCGCCCGTATCTTCTTGGAGGTGTCACGGGGGTAAAACTCGTTGAACAACTCCCGCACCGCCACCATGTCGTCCAGGCCCTTGTCGCTGTCTATCCCGTCTGTCACGGCGATATAGCGGACCCCGTATTCCTCCGTGAAACGCTCCATAAGAGCGCCCACCACAAGGCGGTTGCGGCCCAGCCGGGAATGGTCCTTGACGATGATGGTCTTTACTCTCCCTTGCTCTACCAGGTCCATCATCTCCCGGAAGCCGGGGCGGTCAAAGTTCGTCCCGGTGTACCCATCGTCAGAGAAGAACCGGGGCAGGGGAAAATGATGGTCCTTGCAGTATTTCAAGAGAAAGTCCCGTTGATTGACCACGCTGACGCTGTCGCCGTCCAGTTCGTCCTCCTGGGAAAGTCGGTCATAGCAAGCTGTGATTTCACCCTCGGCGGGAAGATTGCCGGGGATAAATGCCTTTGTTCTTTCATCGTACTGCCACATAAATTTTACCCTCCTTTTGATGTGGCAGAACGGGCTTGTGGTATGCTTATATTATACCACCATTCTGCCGGAAAGTCCAGTATTATCAAGGCTTTCCCCGATTTTTGCCCTCGATTTCTTTTGTGAGCAGACGCCCGATTTTCTCCCTTGCGGTCTCCCTGGCCTCCGGGCTGAAATAGCCATAGACGGCGTACACCGTCCCGCCCATTTTCTTGAAGATGATGGGTGCCAGGACAAGGCCCGCTTTGTGCTTGTCGGTCATAATCGCCATTCCTTTCGTGTTCGTAATTTCTGGTTTGAAATTCGCCGTTTTTAGCGGTGGCCGTTGCGACGGCTGATTTTATAGGGGGTCAAAGGTGGCGGCTGGGGCCGCTGGATTTATGTGGTTAAGGGCCTGTGTCGGTAGGCCCTGCCTCTGGCTCTCCCGGTTGCTCAACGGTGGCTTCTTTGGCCTGATCCTCGGCCCTGGCCCGGTTGTACTGGCGGTAGTTTATGACATTTAAGGTCTGGCCCTCGCTGTCTGTCACGGCTATGGTTTTCTCATAGGTCAGAGGGGCTGACCCTATGATCTGCTGGGCCTCCCCCTCGGTCATGTGCAGCACTTGGGGCCGCTTCACGCCTCGGGAACAGCGGTAGAGATTGAAGCCGCTGGGGTACAGATGGAGCCTTGCCCCCTTTATCACGGCCTTTTTCTCCTTTCGGCTTTGCTCGTCCTCTGCTTCAACCTCTCCCAGCCGTCCCTGTGTCGTTCCGCTCATTACCGCCTCTATCAGTTCCATGTCGCCCAGGTAGGCGGTCAGATAGAGGCCGGGGTTGTCCACTCCCTTTAGGCTTTTGGTCTTGGTGAAGCCATGGCCCCATAGCTTTGCCATGTGTGCGTTTGGAATGAAGGGGGCCTTTTCCGGGAACAGGAGCAGCACATGAAGGTGCCACGCTCCCCGGCCTTGTGGCTCGGCGGCTGCTATGTACTCGGTGGGCGGGTGGCCCTCTTTTTTCAGATAACGGCGAAACCGCTTGATGAAAGCGTGGAAATCCTCATAGAGCCGCTGGGTGTCTCTCATGTTGGACTTATAGGTAAGTGTTATCCACAGGGCCGATTCCGGATCTGTCAGGTTTGTGTTGATAATGTCCCGGAGATTGCGGAGGCTTTGGGCCACGCTGGCCTTATCTTCGGCTCTGCTGGTAGCGTGCTGGAACAGTTCTACAACACCTGTGCGGAGGTCTATATACTTGTCGGCGTTCAGCTTTTGTATGGTGATCTCCGGGGGGGCGTGGGCGCTGTGGCGCACCTCTATGATGTTGCCGCATACCTTCACGGTGACGGGTGCTTTTGGGGCTGGTCGCTGATTGTCTATTCTTTGTATCTGCATGGGTTCTCCTGGGGCCATGCGGCCCAATGTTCATAAATAATCAAGTTAAAGGGGAGCGGCCCCGGTGGGGCCGCTCCCACGGGGGGGGGCTTTCGCTTCGCTTCACCC